>SOIV01000195.1 GCA_004377005.1 Candidatus Aminicenantota bacterium
TTAGATATCAGCGTTTGACATTTCCTTTAATCCTAATATAAAAAAATGCAAACGTTGCTTTCCCTTTTTATCAATCTTCTCTTTCTGATATCAGGTCAATGAGTAAAGCCGCGGTCCAGGAAAAATTATCCGCTCCGAGTCCTTCTCCTGTTAAAGGATTATAATACTCGTAAAACCCGTGCTCTGTGATTAGATCTATTATGGATTTTTTCAAATTCTTGGCGTCTTCAAAAAGACCATAATTCTTCATTCCTTCGTAAAGCATCCAGTTGATATTAATCCAGACTGGACCCCTCCAGTAATTGAGAGGATTAAACTGAATATCATCGACTGATATAGAAGTGATAACAGGGTGCTTATGAACACAGTCTTCCTTACACATATGAGAGTGTTTCATCCAGGAAGCCAGCGCTTTTGCCTGTTCTAAGCTTAAAAGGTCTGTGCAGAGTGATGTCAATGAAGCTACGGTTCTCTTTTCGATTCTTTTGCTTCCGACGAGATCATAATCGTACAGGAGAGGATTTTCCGATGCATCAGAACAAAAATATTCAAAATAGTTTTTTTTAGTTCTTCTTATCCAGGAATCTATTTCTTCGCTGTCCTCTCCAAGGATGCCTGCAATCTTAATCATGGCTTGATTGGCTGCGTACAAGATGGAGTTGAAAGTGATGTCTTTAATTTTAAAAGGAATTACTTTGTATATTTTTTCTTCATCATAATTATTTTTTTTCATGACCTCAATAAGATAGAGATACCTGTCATAATCTTCATCAGTAGGCCTCTGGTCAGAACTTACGTTTTCTGTATCTACTCTTTTATATTGGGGCAGATCTTCGACTTTAATTCGGGCTAAGGGCTCATCCCATCTTAGTGAATTATCCAGTCCTGATTCCCAAGGGTGAAAAATTGTGGCCATTCCGGAATTTTCCGGATCTCTTTTCGTCAATAAATAACGGTGGAAAAGCAAAATCTTGGGAAATACTTTCTTTAAGAAGCTAATTGCCTCTTCATTGTCACTGGAATTTTTATAGACATGAAAAGCTGCCAGGGCATGAACGGGGGGCTGGGTAATGCCTGATGTTTTTATTTCAGGAGAGTGCTCTGAAAGCTCGGTCTGCCAGTATTCAGCAGACGGGAAATATCCTTTTCCTCCCCTGAATATGATATGAGGAAGCATGCCATTTGCCCACTGGCCTTCAAACATAGAAAGTATCTCTTTTTGAGCTCTATCCTGATCATAATGAGAGTAGCCGATAGAAATAAAACCGGAATCCCAGCTCCACTGGTGCGGATAAAGTTTAGGGGACGGAATAGTGTATTCCTCTCTCCAATTTTTTTCTAAAATACTCTTGGCTTCGAATAAAAGTTTAAATTCCTCAGTTTTCATCTTCTGTTCCTTCAAGCAAATAAATTATTTTAGCCTTTCCTTTAGGTAAAAACTTCTGCAAGATTCCCCAAAAAATATATAATGCCTATACATAAACTAAAATAAGATCCTTGTCTATTCAAATCTGTATATAAAACCCTCAAATTTGGGCACCCTGTATTTTTTTATAAGTTCTCTTAAAACATTTGTAAAAGCCATCTTGCTTTTTTTCAAATTATCTCTCAGCTCTTCAACGGGAGTCGGTTCTTTTTTAACTCCGTTTGCATAATCCACTCCAAACCCGAGCAGCGCATAGGGAATTTCGAGCTCTCCGGCTAGAACAATCTCGGGTCCTGCTGTCTGACTGATAAAGGAGGCATAATTTCGAAGCATTTTAATCTCGGATTTTGTATTGAATCTTGGCCCGTTAGCATGAGCATAAACAACGTTGGCTAGAGGGTCTCCGGCCGCAGCGATTATCTGTTGTCGCAATTCTTCGGAAAAAGGCATGTCAAAAATGTAATGGCCTCTTGATTTATCTCCTCTCTTTTCGTATACCGTACAGGCCTCTCCATCGGGAAACCGATTATCCGGAAAATACAGATCGTCGAAAACAGCCAGCTTGGCAAGAGGAATGCTGGGGTCTAATACTCCGCATACGGTTGTGGCAACTATTGCTTTCGTTCTCAATTCTTTTAAAGCTGTCAGGTTTGCCCGATAATTGATCATGTTAGGCAAGATACTGTGCCCTTTGCCGTGCCTGGCAATAAAGACTATTTTTTTTCCCTCTACGGCTCCTTTCCTGATCGATGCATGTCCATATCTTGTTTCTATTTTTAAACCTTCTTCTTCCTCCAAACCAGGGAAATCATAAAATCCAGTCCCTGATATGATGGCCAGATCAATCATTCATACCCTC
>SOIV01000321.1 GCA_004377005.1 Candidatus Aminicenantota bacterium
TTCATCAAAATAAACCCTTGGTATATCCTCCGTCAACCTGCAAGGCAACTCCGGTTATGTAGCCTGCTCCCTCAGAAGCAAGAAAGGCCACAGCATGAGCTATCTCCTCAGGTGCTCCTAATCTCCCTGTAGGAATATTCTTCTGTATGTTCTTGTAGAAATCTTTGACTGTGCCTTTCCCGCTTTCCTCGAAAGACTTTGCCAGCTCTTCCACTCTCTCTGTTTTTGTGTATCCAGGACAGATTGAATTTACGGTAATACCATAGGATGCAACCTGATTTGAGAGTGATTTCGAGAAGCCCAAGACCCCTGCTCTTGCCGTATTGGAAAGGATCAGAGAATCTATGGGCTGCTTGGCTGCAACCGAAACCATGTTAATGATCCTACCCCACTTCTGTTTTTTCATGAAGCGGATAACTTCATAACAGAGGTTTATTGTGCTCAGGAGATTAAGCTCCAGAGCATCTTGATAGTCATTCAGAGTAAAATCATCCGCTGTGCCTGAAGGAGGTCCTCCAGCATTCGAGACCAATATCTCGATTGTCCCCAACTCCTTTACGGTTTGTTCGACCATTTTGCTCACCTGTTTCTTGTCTTTTACATCTGCCACAAATGCTCTCACAACTCCTCCTGTTTCAGCGGCTATTTCATCCCTGGTTTTGCCAAGCCTCTCTTTATTTCTGGCACAGATTACAACTTTCGCTCCCTCCCTGGAAAGCTGGAAGGCAATCGCTTTTCCAAGACCCCTGCTTGATGCTGCCACGAGGGCAACTTTATTCTTGATGCCCAAATCCATATCTCATCTCCTCTTCTCTCTATTTTTTCATCGCAGAATTTATTTTCTGTAGGAAACCCTGGCAAATTTTGTCTCGTGACCCTTTCTCATAATCTCTTTGGCATCCTTGTCGCACCTTATACACTTGTGATAAATCACATCGCCAATCAGTTCTGCTTTCTCGTTTCTCTCCTCATCCGAGAGGAAATAGGCTTCCATGGTATCATAGGGACGAGATTCGCCGTCGCTTTCATATTTAATTGTCAAATCCTTTCCTGCATCAAGGACTTTGAAGGCGCTCTCAGTCCAGTTAAAGTCAGCCATACCCAGGTCCGGATTGATCCTTATATGAGCGGCGAGATAAATTTTAGGAAGTCCTGATGCTTCAAGCTCGTCGAAACATTGGATAAAGGTTCCAGCAGTAGCTGCGTTTCCGATGTTGATCTCGTAGATAGGAGTAGTCCCGTCGGAGCGAAGATATTCTTTGAAAATATTGAGGAGCATCCGGAGCTGGATAGCGTTTTGGGTTGAGAGAAGCATGGATATTTTGAAGGAAAGATTAGGAATTTCCCTGGCGTAATAGCAGGCAGCCACAATGGTTGACCAGCTTGGATTAAGGAAGAAATTAGCTCCTGTAGCAAGGGCAGCCCTCGTTATCCCGTCAAGATAGATGAGATGGTTATTGTTGCCGACTTCAACCCCTCCCAGGTTACCGAAGGCTGTGCCCATGTTTTTCAGGATTACCTGACTCAACCCATTACCCACATCTTTTCTCTCGAATTTCTCGCCTGTCACTTTTTCTACCCTTGCAAACCGCTCTTCTGGAAGCGGAGTTCCTATAAGGTTGGCGGAGCAGAACTTGCTGGCACCCAATATATTTTCGGCCATGGTCAGTGTCGAGAGTAGATCACCGCTGTAGACATAGTTTTCGGTGAGAGCCACCACTGAAATCATCTCTGTGGGGAAAAGTACGCCTCCGTTTTCTGCTATTCTCTTAAGACAATCAAAGGTGGGGCGGGCTGCCTGAAACCCAGAAACCTGGGTAGTACAGATTCCAGGCTTGGTTACAGCAATTCCGTTCTTTTCCACGAAGTCCTCAACTTTAGCAAAATTTTTTGTATATCCTACGGCTTTTTCCAGCATTTCTCCAAATTCTTTTTCTCCAGCGATTCTTTTCCTGGTTTCGTAATCCCTCATAGACTCTATCTTTTCGGAAATCTCTTTTGCTCCTCCGTATGAATCTAATAAGGCATCAATGGCTTTAAGATCCTTATCGCTTAAAAGTTTGAAGTGCATTTTAAGTCTCTCCTTTTATTAACCTGAATTATTCATAAAAAATGCCGATACTTTCTGCAATTACAGCAATATCAAAAAGATATCCTGATATTGCTGTAGATCCTGATAAACACTTATTCGAAAAGAAGCTATCTATATTAATCGGCATTTTTTCCCTGGTGGCGAGTCGATCTCACCGCATCTGCTTCGTTGCAGCCCATTCGCGGTG
>SOIV01000181.1 GCA_004377005.1 Candidatus Aminicenantota bacterium
TTGATGAATCAAGCCCCTACATAATATGTGCCTCCCCTGACACGACACGTTTGATGGACCACCCCCCCAGAAACGAAAGCTTACCTCCTCCCTTTTTTCTTTTTCGCAGCAAGGAGAGTTTCTATAGCTAAATTATTTATGGCTGCTCGTGCCATATTTTTATATATTGGCTGCTTAAATAAAGTCTCAGCCCGCTCATAGTATTCAACAGCATCTCGGGTTTTACCTATCTTTTCAAATTCATGTCCAAGCTCGTAGGCAACCAGGCCGTCATTTGTACTTAAAAATAACGCTTCAAGACATGAAATCACTTTTTTTGAAGAAACAAGTTGGCGGCAATCTTTTATTTTTTTATCTAGATTCTTGCGGGAACCATTAGGCATAACACAAGCTCCCTCTATATATTACTTTTGAGCTATTCTGTATAAACATATTCAATATATTGGCATTCGACCTGGCAGGTCAAATTATCTCCTGAATCTCACTCCTTGTTTCAGTTTTTATTAGATACCTAATAGCACATGAAAAATTTGATGTCAAAAGTTAAGGTAGTCTTCAATGCCTCAAAACCATAAATAATGTAGAAATGAACCGGAAGAACTCATATAATCATTATCCTCAATTATGAATAAAGGAGGTATATCCAATCATGAATAGACTATTTAGATTAAGGACAATACTCACGGCTATTCTCTTGCTAATTTTTGTCTCGTCGGCTATCGCTGATAAAAAAACAGACGCAGTGGACAAGCTTTTTTCTCAATGGGACAAGAAAGACACACCAGGCTGTGCTCTGGCTATTGTTAAAGACGGCAAAATTATTTATAAGCAGGGTTATGGCCTGGCTAATCTGGAACTCAACGTCCCCATTACTCCCCAATCAGTTTTTTATATAGGTTCTGTTTCAAAACAATTCGTGACCATGTGCATCGCTATTCTAGATAAGCAGGGAAAGCTTTCCCTTGACGACGACATCCGTAAGTACGTTCCTGAATTGCCGGATTATGGACCTCCTATTACTGTTCGGCATCTGATCTACCATACCAGCGGGCTCCGCGACTATCTTACCCTATTGGGGATTGCAGGCATAGACTTTGGCGCATATCACGAAGACGATGTAGTTGAGCTTATAGCCCAGCAGAAGGAATTAAATTTTGCGCCCGGGAAGGAATATCTCTACAGCAATTCAGGCTATTTTCTCCTGGCGGTCATTGTGGAGAGAGCAAGCGGTAAGAGCCTCCGAAAATTCGCAGAGCAAAACATCTTCAAACCCCTGGGAATGAAAAACTCTCATTTTCATGATGATTACAGGATTCTCATAAAAAATAGAGCTTCTGGTTATTTTCCTGCTGAAGAGGGAAGATATAAAAATTTTATATCCACTTTTGATTGTGTGGGATCCGGTGGTTTATTCACTTCTGTGGAAGACCTTTTTCTCTGGGATCAAAACTTCTACCACCACAAAGTCGGAGGGAAAGATTTAATCGACCTCATGCATACCAAAGGAAAATTGAACAGCGGCGAAGAGCTTGATTATGCTTTTGCTCTAGGTATAGGTGAATATAAAGGATTAAAAACTGTTGGCCATGGAGGAGCCTTGGGCGGTTATAGATCTACACTTGTTCGCTTTCCAGAGCAAAATTTCTCTGTTATCTGTCTTTCGAACCTAAGCTCTTTTAATCCATCAAAGCTAGCCCGGCAAGTGGCTGATATTTATCTCGCCGGTCAGTTTAAGGAAGAAGCTGAGCCTGTAACCAAACCAACAGAAAATGCTAAATTCATTGAGCTTCCGAAGAAAAAACTTCAAGAAAAAGTAGGCGCTTATATAGATCCAAAAACCGGGGCAGTTAGAACGTTGGGTCTAAGAGGTAACACACTAATCCTTGAAGCGTTTGGCGAAAGGTTTACCTTAGCTGCAGTAAGCGAGACAGAATTTCAAGTATTGAAGGCGCCGGTCGAGATGGTGATTAAGTTTGAAAATCAGAAAAAAACAAAACCAATGTTAATGCATATACATCGAGAAGGGGAAAAATCTGAAACTTACGAATCTTTCAAACTGGTAAAACCAACTCCTGAGAAGCTTAAAGAATATACGGGAGATTATTACAGTGATGAACTCCAGGTAACATTCAGGTTAGCTCTCAAGAAAGGGAAACTTCATTTTGTCCATAAAAATGCTCCCGAAAGTCCCCTGCAGCCTACCCTGAAAGATAAGTTTACTGAAAGGGGCTACAGGATTAATTTTATTCGTGAC
>SOIV01000102.1 GCA_004377005.1 Candidatus Aminicenantota bacterium
CTTGTCAAGAGAGGAATGCATCTTTTTTTTCCATGATTGGAGACTAAAAAGGGGACAGTTAAAAAGGGGACAGGCTACTTTTTCTGAACGGGATCAGGCCCTATCATAGGGACGCCAAGATAACTAGAGGCAGAGGAATTTCTATTCTCTATGACAGGGCCTGACCCCAAAGACAGTCCTTTTCCCTCCAGAAAAAGTAGCCTGTCCCCTTTTTTATTTTTTAATTTTCTGTCGTTGTCGCTCCCTCTGAATTCTTGCCCTATCCAGGTTATCCCTCAGATCTCTGTAAAAATTGGCGGCAAACATCAGATATTTTGCCCGCTGGATCAAAGTCAGATTCTCCTCCATACGAGCTTCCAGCTCTTCATCCTTTTTCTTGATCAGGTTTCTTAACTCTTTTATTTTATTAATTTTGTTTTTGAGATCGTCTTGGTCCGGTTCTTCTTCTCTCAAAATCAATCTAAGCTCTCTTACCTGTTTTCCGATCTGTTTGTATATCTCACTTTTTTCCTTTTCGATGCGGGATACAATTGGAAAAACCTTTGCAGTCTGCTCCTCGGTAAGCTCAAGGACACGGGTCATTCTTAATAACCACAGTGTTCTCATATTCTCCCTTGTTCTCCTTCTATTCTGGGGCTGATCATCTTGTATAGCAGCTGATAAGATTGAACTCAGAAGAAGCAGACAGAGTAGAATTGAAAGAATATATCTTGTTTTCATAGAAGTCCTCCTATAATTTATTGTCTTTCTTTATTTCAGACTTAAGATATCTCATCTCCTCTTCTGTTAGATTTTCCCAGAGAATAAGATTCTCATAAAAATCAGGGCGCTCGCCCCATCCTGAATCTCCAAGGGTCTCACCTATAGAAGCCAAGATGACTGAATTGAATAACTGCTCCAATTCTTGGTCACTTCCGATCTCTTGATATATTTTCGCCAGAGAACTCTCGAAGGAAAAGACATATACTTCCTGAGGCATTTTGTTTTGAGTAAGGTATAAGAATAATCCGACAACAATCACAAATAACAATGCAGCACCAGTCCAGGCCCATTTCCGTCTCAAGAATAGAGGCGAGCCTCTCATCTTCTCTTGTTGAGCATAAGAAATTTCTGTTTTGATTCTGGATGTAAATTCCTCCCAATAAACGGGAGAAACCTCAAGCCTTTCCAGATTTTTGGCTTGTTTATGGAGCCTTTCTATATTTTCTGCGTATGAACTGCACGATGAACACTTTCTTAGATGCGTTTCGAGGATCTTGTTCTTTTTCTCTGGAAGCTCACCATCAATATTATTAGAAAGCAATTTTTCGAATTTTCTGCATCTCATTCTATTCTCCTTCCAGATATGGCCTTAATTTTTGCTGGAGCATTTTTCTTGCCTTATGCATTCTCCAAGATACTGTATTCTCCGAACAACGAAGGACCTTTGCTACCTGGGTATGCGTTAATCCTTGAGAAACAACCAGAACAAAGGAAGCTCGATAGATTAATGGTAAGGAATCTATCGCTTCTTTCAATTTTCTTGAGAGTTCTTTCTTCATAGAACATCTCTCCGGAGATAGGGTTGAAGCTGCTGACTTCACGTCTAGAGAATAATCTTCAACATGAACTTCTCTTTTTTCATCCCTTTTCCTTCTTTTTAAAAAATTCAAAGTCAAATTCACAGCAATCCTGTAAATCCATGTGTAGAATGTAGAACTCTGCTTAAAATTCCTCAAGGATTTATAGGCATGCATGAAAGTCTCCTGAGCTAAATCATAAGCATCCTGCTGATTCCTCGTCAAAGAGAGTATTGTATGATAAATCTTTTCCTGGAAGCGACGTACCAACTCAGTAAAAGCATCAACATCACCTTGTTTTGCCTGTTTAACCAGATGGTCATCGGCAAAATCTGCCATATTTCCATTCATTTATTTAGACACCTATTATACATAATCCTTTGTCCTTTGGGATTAGACTTTTTAAATTTGAATTTTCTTTGTAGGACTCAAGCCTTGATCTTGGACAATTAACCTGATTTATTCATAAATTATGCCGACACCAATATTTATTTTCATTGATATCTACTTGTTACGCTGATTTCACCTCTAGCAGAACATTCAATCGGTCTCAAATGCGTTTCTTTTTATTATATGTCGGCATAATTTACCCTTCGGGCGGGCCGATTTAATAAATGGGGACAGGCCCCATTTTCTGTAGGGACAGGCCCCATTTTCTGTACATTTTCTGTATGAGAATGTCCTCTTTCTTACA
>SOIV01000141.1 GCA_004377005.1 Candidatus Aminicenantota bacterium
ATGAAAAGAACAATGCTTTTAGGATTGATTGTATTGCTTCTGACTCCAGGTCTATTCAGCCAGCAGCTGGCAGGTGAGGACATCATTCAGAAGGTCAACGACCTGTTCAGCGTCGATTCGAGTTACTCAAAAACAAAAATGACCATCGTGACAACTTCAGGCCAAAAGCGCACTTTTATCTCTGAGTCGTGGAGCAAAAACAAAGGAGAGAAAAACCTTGTGCGTTATCTGGAACCGAGGCGCGTGAAGGGGCAGGCCGTGTTGATGCTGAACAATGCCGATGACATCTGGATGTATTTTCCCCGGACCCAGCGCGTTCGAAAGCTGGCTTCCCATGCCAAAAAACAGAAGATGCAGGGCAGCGATTTTTCCTACGAGGATATGGGGAGTGGAGACGCTTTTATCAACGATTTCAGTTCAAAAAGACTTAAAGATGAAAAAATGGAGGGATATGACTGCTACAAGCTGGAGCTCACCCGCAAACCGGACGGTGACGTTTCCTATTCCAGATTAATCATGTGGGTGATTAAAGAGAATTTTGTTCCTGTGGTTATCGATTATTATGACGAGGATGACCCAACTCTTTGGCAAAAGAGAATGGTTGAGAGTGATATCCGTATCATCGATGGCATTCCGACGGCGATGAAGGTGGTGATGATCAACAAAAACGACAACACTCAAACGGAAATAGAATTCCTGGAAGTGAAATATAATGTCCCATTGGATGACAAGGTGTTTACAGAAAGGGAATTGAAAAAATGAAAAAAGGAATTATTTCTTTAGTATTTCTACTCTTTGCATTCTCTTCTCTTCTCGCCCAGGATAGTGTGGATATTTTTGGATATTTTGAGTCTCAAGCAATGGGAACTGCGGTCAACAATGAATTCTTGATGCTCTACTCCAATAAACTCAGGGTGGACTTGAAGTCCAGTTTATCAGACAAAGTCACCTTTGCCGCAAATTTCGATTACATCACTTATCATGGCCAAACCAGATGGAACATCCTGGATTTTTTACCTTCGGATGCTGTTGCTGAGGTTCTTCCAGGAATGGAGGCTTTTTACGATCTTCCGTTCGAGAACCGGCACTTCCTCGATAATGCCTACATCAAGCTCTCCTTCAAGCATTTTGATCTGACTGTGGGCAAACAGCAGATCTCACTCGGGACGGGTTATGTCTGGAATCCGATGGACGTTTTTAACATAAAAGACGTGCTCGACCCGACGTATGAGCAGCCCGGTCACAATGCCATACGGCTGGACGTGCCGTTGGGCTCTATGTACACAGTCACAGCCCTTTTCTCACCTGAGGATAACTGGGAGAATTCAGCGAAGTTATTACAGCTTAAAGGACGAATTTCCCATTTTGATTACTTTCTGACCGCCATAGAAAAAATCTGGCGTTTTCATGATTACACGCAGTTTGATTTCGATAGCATGAATTTCCTGGAACTGCCGGAGAGGCGGAAGCTCCTCGGCGCAAGCACAGCCGGAGAGCTTCTCGGTTTGGGAGTCTGGGCTGAATACGCCTATAACTGGATGGAAATTTCCGAGGATTTCTACGAACTTGTGGTTGGCACGGATTACACCTTTGATTTTCAAACCTACCTGATGATTGAATACTACCGGAATACCCTGGGTAAGACGGACTACACACAATACAACCTCAATGACTGGATGCGGTTATTAGCAACCGAACAAAAGGCTATCTCCCGGGATCAAATTTATCTATTCATCCAGCACCCAGCCACGGATTTACTAAATATTGGACTTTCAACTATTTATAGTCTATCGGATAATAGCTTTGCTCTAGTCCCAACTCTGAATTACAGTTTTTCCGACAATGTGGAGATTTTTGCTTATCTGAATTTGAATTTTGGCAGCGAAGGAAAAGTTTTTTCCAGGAAAATGGGAAACGGGGGATTGATAAGGGTCCGTGTTTTCTTTTAGCCGATAGCGGGAAAGGAGAATGAAATGAGAGAAAAGATGCTTCAGAAACTGGCCCACTGGCATGCATATCATCCATGGAGAATGCTGCTGGTTGTTTTACTCTTGACCATTATTTTTGGTTTCTTTGCCGGGCAGTTAAAACTCACCATGCGCTGGTCAGATCTCCTGCCGTCTGGTGATAAAAGAACAATTCAGTTCAATAAGATTATTGATGAGTTTACCGCTGCCACAAGCCTTGTCGTTGTCGTTCAGGGAGAAGAAAGCCGCATCAAAGAGTTTGCCGAAGACCTTGCCCCACG
>SOIV01000064.1 GCA_004377005.1 Candidatus Aminicenantota bacterium
AACATGAAGGAATAGTGGCCCCTTCTGAGGGAAGCAAGCCCAGAGAATTTTTGGTGGATCCTCAATCGTATCTGGAAAAAATGGAGAGAGATGAGTGAGTGTTTGGCCGGAGAAAAAAGAAAAAAATTCTTAAAAGCGAAGCTTCGCTCGTTACTACTGACTGTCCAGGCTGCCTTTTCCAGCTAAGGGCAAACCTTGAGAAGGAGAGCCATCCTTATGAAAAAAGGTGGGTTTGATAAATCAAACCCCTACAAGAAAAGAACCCCTACATAAGAAAAATTAAAACCGTTCAGTTTATTTATATATTCAAAAAGGTGGGCTTGATAAATCAAGCCCCTACATAAGACAAGCCCCTACAGATAAATCAGGCCCCTACATAATATAAAGGGAAGAGCATGTCTAAGCGTTAAACTTTAAAGGGGGGAATAATATCAGTTAATAAGGGGAAGGCGAAGGGAGGCCAGAGTTTTCATTTTTATATCCTGCCACTTTTCTACTGGAATGGAAAGGAAGATATCCAAAAGGACAGGGTCGAACTGGCTACCTCGATATTTCTCCATTTCTCTCAAGGCTTCTTCAAAGCTTTTTCCCTTCCTGTAGGGCCTATCAGAAGTTATGGCATCTAATGTATCAGTCAAACAAAAGATTCTCGCTTCCACTGGAATTTCCTCTCCGATCAAACCAAAAGGATATCCGCTTCCGTCATATTTCTCATGATGATATAGAACGACATGAGCTGCTTTCCTTAAAAAATCAAATTCCTCTATCATCTCATAACCCAAAAGTGGATGTTCTTGCAAAATTCCTTTTTCTCTTTCGGTTAGAGAGCTGGCTTTTCTCAAGATGAATTCGGGAATCCCTATTTTTCCGACATCATGAAGCAAAGCACCCCTCTGGATATTGACCAAAAAATTCTTATCTTCAATCCCAAGATCTTTGGTCAAAAGCGTCGTGTAACTGGCCACAAGCTTAGAATGGCCTATGCTGTCTTCATTGCCGTCAGTTGCGGCAATTAAATAGAGAAGGCTCGAGTTGAAAAACATCTGCTTTTCTGCGATATCTTCTTCAACATTAGAGATTTGATCCTTGAAAATATTCCCGTAGTGAATATCCATGTGCCTTAATATATTTCTAGCCGATGACATCTTCCTGACCTCCGTGCTTTCCATACCCCAAGACGAATAATCCCGCTCCTCTTTCTCTTCATTAAAGACAAAGGCGAAGGGAGGCTTTGAACCTGCCCTTTTCCATGGAGCTTCTCCCCCGCTTAAGATCATGAAATTATAAGGATTAGAAGCAAAAACAAACTCGCTTTTATCTGCCTCTTTTGATGCATAAAGATCAAAACTTCTGTTGATTAAAGACTGATAAAAGGAATTTTTCCTGTCTTTTTTATAGTTGGTAAATAATGTATTTTCTCTTATTGCGTGAGAGTTTTTCCCCTTTGAAGTTTGTCCCTGTCTACTTTGTTGCATCAAGCTACTCGCTAATGCCCGAAAGAATGGAATTTGCTTTTGACAAATTTTGGTAACTCTTTTTGAACTACCCATCCTCAAATATTTTGGGCGAAAGATTTAGTCGTAATTAAACTCAAAAAATTGAAATCCAGGCTTGTCATCTGATGTCAATGTCCGTATAATGCTATAGAAAAAGAGAAGCGGGTCAAAAATGGACAAAAAGAAGCAGGAAACCAATTTAGAAGAAATTTACGCTAAATATGGTCCTGTTGTTCGTTTTAGAGTTAGAAAATCTATAGGGGCTTCCAATCCGGATTGGGAGGATATTGCTAACGAAATTATCACTAATGTCATAGAAAAAATAAAGAAGAAGGAGTTTAGGGGAGAATCTTCGATTGGAACATTTATATATACTATCACCAGCCGCAGGATCATTGATTACATAAGGCAAAAGAGCAAAGTGCTGAAACATGCCCCAGAACCAACTCCTTTTCCCGACCCTCATGAGCACGTTGAAAACAAAGAAAGAGCTGAATTAATAGCAGGTGCGATAAAAAAACTAAAGCCCAAATACAGAGAAGTCCTTTATCTTTATTATTATAAAGAACTTTCGAGAGAGGAAGTTGCTAAAAAGCTATGCATTACTCCCCATAGGGTTAGCGAACGTGTGAACTATTCCCAAAAACTTCTAAAGAAATTGATAAAAAAATGAATTTTTTTCCATTTTTCATTCCTGATACGACTAAACTTATGGAGTTAATGTTTTGACAGGAACATGGCATGAAAAAGTGTAAATGTAAACATCTCATCGATGATTATCTATTTGATAGATTAGATGAGGAGAAAAAGAAGAAATTCGAGGAGCATTATTTTAACTGCCCCTATTGCTTTGAAAAAATGGTGGAAAGAGACGAGCTTATTTCCTTAATCAAGCAAAAAGGAGATATGATCTTTCAAGATGAATACGTTGTTGAAGAGGAAAAAGGAGCGACCTGGTTTGAAAAAATCGCTTCTTTCTTTACTCCCAAGCAGTGGGCATTGATTCCAGTTTATACGGCCTTGCTCCTCATCGTCGTCTTCATTTTTTTCCCTTATTTCAAGCCCGCACCACCTCAATTTTTCATAAGTGAAGATAGAGTCAGGGGGGAATCAATAACTCTCATCTCCCCTGTAATAGATATAAAAACAGTCCCTTCAAAATTCGAATGGAAAGAATCAGGTGAAGATGTAGAATACAAAATCTACATTTATGATGATGGTGAGAAGTTGTGGGCTACCACAACAAAAGATAATTTCATTGTTCTTCCGGAAAAAGTTAGAAAACGGATGACACTGGGCGAAAAGTATTCCTGGGAGGTGAAAGCTTTCTCTCCCGAAGGAACCCTTATCGCCATATCAAGCAAGGTTCACTTCAAAATTACAAAAGGCGAATAGAATTCCATCCATTCACTCCCAATCCTGAATATATCCCTCACTTATCCTCTTCCGCTTTTTCTTCTGCATACATCCGACCCCGACTTTCCTCTTCAAAAGCAAGGCAGCACATCAATCGTCCACACAACCCGGATATTTTAGTAGGGTTAATGACAATCTTCTGTTTTTTTGCCCTCTGAATTGTTACGGGTTTAAAATCTTTCATGAAGCTAAAACAGCAAAGCTGGCGTCCACAAACTCCCAGTCCTCCGACCATCTTTGCCTCGTCCCGCACTCCAACCTGGCGCATTTCAATCCGCATCTTGAACTCTTTGGCTAAGTCCTTCACGAGCTCCCTGAAATCAATGCGTCCATCTGCTGTATAATAGAATATTCCTTTCTTCTCATCAAAGAAATACCTAACCATGACTAATTTCATCGGCAAATTTCGGCTGTTGATTCTCTCCAGGCAAAAGTGGAAAGCCTTCTTCTCTTTCTTCCTAAGCCATTTGTGTTTTTTCTCGTCTTCTTCGGTGGCTTTTCGTATGACCTTGACTGCATCCCGGGCAGATTTTAGATGACTGCATACCTCGCTCGAAGTATCTATAACAACCACCAAATCGCCTCCTAACTCGGATTCAATAATACATAAATCTCCTCTCTTTAAATCTTCTTCTCCCTTTTTGGCCCGAAAAACTTTACCCGAAAGCTCAGAAAGTACACAGATAATCTCAGGCATATTCCCATTCCTTAAAATATGAAAAAAACGAACTGACAAGCAGATTCACATTAAGGTTTTTTCCTAAACCATAAATCGCATAATCTATCTTTGTCAGGCAATCTATCAACCCCTCGAGGCTCAGCAGCGCTTCTTCTTTCTTGATTTCTTCCTCATAGTCAGGATTCATCAGGAGGCGACTATCGCTCTTTTCTTTGATCAGGATTGAATCCCGGCAAAAAGACGAGAGCATTTCTAAGACCTGCTCCCATTCGTTCCGGACAAGAGTTCTTTGAGAAGTAGCATAATTCCTCAAAAAGAGAGCAACTTTTCCCTTCCTGAGAAGAGAAAGGAAAAGCTGCCAAGCTTTCGCTCTTTTATCCTGAACCTCTTCCCATTCCAAACTTAAAGCCTGTTTAAGATTCCCACGAACGAGGAGAGAAATAATTCTGGCTTTTTTCTCCTCATATCCCTTCTCCACCAAAATTTTTCCTATCTCTTCTTTAGAGACAGGGCAGAAATTTAATACCTGACATCGAGATTTTATGGTAGACATAATCATAAAAGGATTATAAGCAACAAGGATAATATAAGAAAAAAGAGGGGGTTCTTCCAGTATTTTCAAAAGAGAATTTGCTGCTTCTTCCGTCATCTTATCAGCATCAACAACAACAAAGACTCTTTTCTTTCCCATCATAGGCTTCAGATAAGCTATCTTTCTCAATATCCTCATCTGGTCAATCTTTATCACTTCTTTCTCAGGATAAATCTCAAGGACATCGGGAAAATTTCCCGCATTAATCGCTTTGCAGGATGCACAGACCTCACAGGCATCATCTTTTTTTCTCTCGCAGTTCATCGCTTTAGCCAACACCAAAGCCATATCCTTCTTGCCGATTCCCCTCGGCCCATAGAAAAGCATAGAATTGGGAACTTTATTTTTCTGCAGAGCTTTCCTCAAGATCTTTTTTACGCGGCTATTGCCTAATATATCTTTAAATGCCATTTTTCATTCGAAAATTGGTTTTCCTTCTGTAAAAACCCTCTTTAAGAACCTGCCAGTGTGAGATTTTTCTGCTTCCGCCACTTTTTCTGGAACACCCTGAGCAACAATCCAGCCTCCTTTTTCACCTCCTTCCGGACCTAAATCTATAATATAATCACAATACTTGATAACATCAAGATTATGCTCAATAATTACCACAGTATTACCCAATTCCACCAACTCTGAAAGAACTTCGAGAAGCTTGCGAACATCATCGAAATGGAGACCGGTGGTAGGTTCATCCAGAAGATACAGAGTCTTCCCTGTATCTTTCCGGCTCAGCTCCTTGGTCAGCTTGATTCTCTGAGCTTCTCCCCCTGAGATAGTAGGAGCTGGCTGGCCCAATCTGATATAACCTAAGCCTACTTTTTTTAATGTTCCCAGCTTCCTCTTCAGAATCGGAACAGCCTTCAAATATTCATATGCTTCATCGACAGTCATATCCAAATAATCCGCAATATTATTCCCCTTATACCGGACAGAAAGAGTCTCCGTATTGTAGCGTTTTCCTCCGCAACGGTCGCAGGTTACAAAAACATCGGGTAAAAAATGCATCTCAATTTTTCTGACCCCTGCTCCTCGACATTCCTCACATCGTCCTCCAGGGAGATTAAAACTGAAACGGCTTGCCGAATACCCTCTCATTCTTGACTCCGGAGCACGAGAAAAAAGCTGCCTCAGAGGGGTTAAGAGCCCTGTATAAGTGGCTGGGTTTGACCGAGGCGTTCGACCGATGGCCTTCTGATCGACGGAGACGACTTTGTTAATTTGATCAATTCCTGAAATAGCCTTGTGTTTTCCAGGTCTTTGTTTAGCCTTGTAGAATATGTTCAAGAGTCTTTTGAAAAGAATATCGTAGACAAGAGTACTTTTCCCTGAACCCGAAACCCCTGTGACACCTGTCATGACCGAGATCGGAATCCGAGCATCGATATTTTTCAAATTGTGCTCTGCCGCTTTTAAAATCACAAGCCAGCCTTTTGGCTTTCTCCGCTTTAAAGGAACAAGGACACATTTTTCCCCTCTAAGATATTTCGCAGTCAGAGAAACTGGAGAGGAAAGGATGAGATCTAAATTTCCTTCAACTACTTTAAATCCTCCTCCTTCCCCAGCGCCAGGGCCTAAATCCAGGATGAAATCAGCTGAGCGAATCGTCTGTTCATCATGTTCAACAACAATTATAGAGTTCCCCTGATCTCTGATTTCTCTCAACAAGGAAATCAAACGGCGGTTATCTCTCTGGTGAAGACCTATGGTAGGCTCATCCAGGACATAGAGTATGCCTCTCAGGCGAGCGCCAACCTGTGCAGCCAGACGAAGGCGCCGAGCTTCACCGCCTGAGAGAGAAGCGGTCGTTCGGGATAACTGGATGTATGGCATTCCCAGTTCAACCATGATTTCAAGGCGTGAAAGAATCTCCTTTTGTATTCTTGAAGCGATCAGTTCTTCAGAAGAGGAAAGCTTAAAAGTAAAAAGTTCATCAGTCAGCTTTCCTACGGGCAGGGAAGTCAGCTCATAAATATTCCAGTCTCCTACTTTCACAGCCAGACTTTCCTTCTTCAGCCGGCCTCCTTCACAAAGAGGGCAGACTTCATCTGTAAGATCCACTTTACCCCGCATGTCCAATACGGTTTCAAAGCCAAGACCATGGCAACGAGGGCAGGCTCCGTACGGGCTGTTGAAGGAAAAATTCCGGGGCTCAAGCTCTGGAAGACTGATCTCACAAAAAGGACATAGCAAGTTTAGAGAGTAATAAATTTCTTTTCCTTCTTTTCTTATCAATAAGAGGTCCCCGCTGGCAATCTCAAGAGCTTTGTCCACCGCTTCCTTTAATCTTCTTTCTGACGCGGAAGAAACTTTTATTTCGTCGATCAAGATATCGATGTTGTGTTTTTTTGTCTTCTTCAGTAAAACTTCCTCCTCAACCTCCCTGAACTGACCGTCCACCCGAAAACGAAGAAAACCTTTTTTTCTAAGCTTCTCGAAAAGACGCTGGTATTCCCCTTTGCGTCCTTTAACCACTGGAGAAAGAATTTTAACTTTTTCGCCAGAGGAAGAATCAAAGATTCTCTTCAAGATTTGCTGAGGAGTCTGAGAGCTCACTTTTCTTCCGCATCGAGGACAGTGAGGGGATCCTACTCTGGCGAAAAGAAGCCTTAAAAAATCATAAATCTCTGTGACTGTCCCAACCGTAGACCGAGGATTTGAAGAGATCGTCCTTTGGTCGATTGAAATGGAAGGAGAAATACCTTCAATGGACTCCATTTCCGGCTTTTCCATCTGCTCAATATACTGGCGAGCATAAGCTGAGAGGCATGCAATGTAGCGGCGCTGTCCTTCAGCATAGAGAGTGTCAAAGGCAAGAGAGGACTTTCCAGAGCCGCTCGGCCCAGTGATGACAATCAATTTATTGCGCGGCAGGTTTATATCGATTCTCTTTAAATTATGCTGGGCTGCCTTCTTTACTCTAATCTCTTCTATCATTAGATTTTATTCTATCATATTGTGAGATAGACTGGCGAATAAAAACGCAGTTTTCGCAGTTTCTGTTGACCGCTTCCTTGTAAAAATAATAATATAGGAATGGGTTTTCGGAGATTC
>SOIV01000247.1 GCA_004377005.1 Candidatus Aminicenantota bacterium
ATTTAGATTCTGATTTTCGCAGGAGGAGGCTTGATTTGATGAATTCATCGATATCGCCGTCCAGAACCCTGTCCACATCCCCTATTTCGACTTTTGTCCGGAGGTCCTTTATCATCCGGTAGGGGTGGAGCACGTAGGACCTAATTTGGTTTCCCCAGGAAATATCTGATTTTGCATCCTCCAATTTTTCTATCTTTTCGAGCTTTGCTTTCTTCTCCAGCTCGTAAAGCCTGGCCCTTAGAACTTTCATCGCACTGGCTTTGTTTTTGTGCTGGGACCTTTCATTCTGACATTGAACGACAATGCCTGTGGGAAGGTGAGTTATTCTTACTGCAGAGTCGGTGACATTGACGTGCTGCCCCCCGCTTCCCGAAGAGCGATAAGTATCAATCCGTAGTTCTTCAGGATTTATTTCAATCTCGATGTCTCCTTCGACCTCAGGATAAACGAAGACAGCAGCAAAGGAGGTATGTCGTCTTTTGTTGGCATCAAAAGGTGATATTCTGACGAGGCGATGGACTCCTGAATCATGGCATAAAAGGCCGTATGCATAATCTCCCTCTATTCGAACCGTAACACTTTTCAGACCAGCTTCTTCTCCTGGAAGAGAGTCAATGATTTCAACTTTGAAGCCTTTTCTCTCGGCGTATCTAAGGTACATCCGGAGAAGCATCTGAGTCCAGTCTTGGGCTTCAGTGCCTCCTGCTCCAGGGTGGATGGTGAGTATGGCGTTTCGAGCATCATCTTCCTCGAAAAAAAGCATTTGGAGCTCTGCCTCTGCCAGATCTTTTTCAAAAAAAGCCAGACTCTCCCTAATCTCTTCGTCAACATTTTCCCCTTCTTCAGACAGTTCCACCAAAACTTCAAGCTCTTCTTTTTTCCCATAGAGCCTGGAGAAAAGTTTGACCTCTTTTTCTAATCTTTTTTTGTCTTTCTGGAGGGATTGTAGTTTTTTCTTATCTTCCCAGGTAGAAGAGACGGAGAGTTCTTTGTTTATGGCCTCGATCTCGGACTTTTTTTGGCTAAGGTCAAAGAAAACCTCTTAGTTCTTCAAATTTAGAAAATTGTTCTTTGATCTTCGCCAGGAGCTCAGTGTGACTTGCTTTTGAAACGGAACTTTTTTCTTTCATTTTTTCTCTTCGCCAGAGTCAGAATAAGGAACATCGCCGTTAAAGTCAAGCTTGCCCTGGGAAGAAGATCACCGAATTTTGTATAAAAGGTGAGTTTTTGGGAAGGAGTGATGTTACCGGTGAGATGCGTCTGGGTCATCAGTTCAGACTTGGATACTACGCGGCCAAAAGGATCGATGATCCCGCTTATGCCTGTGGTGGCCGCTCTTAGAAGATATCGTCTGTTTTCCACCGCTCTTAAAACAGCCATGGAGAAATGCTGGTATGGAGCTGAACTTTTTCCGTACCAGCCATCATTGGTGATGGTGACCAGAAAGCTTGCCCCTTTTTTCACAAATTTCCTCACTAGATTAGGAAAGATGATTTCATAGCATATAGGGGAGCCAAATTTTGTATTTTCGAATTGATGCAGAGAATACTGAGTCCCGGGAGTGACATCTCCGATGGCATGGGTCATTTTTTCGATAAAGAAAAAGATTTTTTTGTAAGGTGTGTATTCCCCGAAAGGAACAAGATGCATTTTATAATAACGGCTCCTGGAGAGATCCGGACTGAGACATAAGGCTGTGTTGTGGTATTGGATATTTCCATGGGTGCCAGTTTTTTCATTTGTGCCAAGGAGAAGAGTGCAGCGCGTTCCTTGAACAAATTGATAGAGCCTTCCTTTAAAAGCCAGATAAAGATCTTCGGAACAGCTGAAACAAAGAGGAACAGAGAATTCAGGCCAGATAATAAGGCGAGATCCCTTCTCATAAGCCTGTCGGCTCAGTTCAAGGTGTTGGCTAAAGAGATCCCAGATATCCTGGCTGGATATCCTATCCCAATAGATATCAGAAGATACATTTCCCTGGATGACAGAAGCGGTAAAGGAGTTTTCTGTGTGAGGGCTCTTTTTCAAGCTTAGAAAGCCGCCTAAATGGATAAGAAGCACTAAAGCTAGTCCTATGAGAAAGGGGGCTTTTTCTTTGTATTTCATGGAGTAGAGAAACAGGCTCTGGAAGAGAACGAGCACAAAAGAAAGTCCATAAACTCCGGTAATCGAAGCAAGCTGGATGAAGTAGATATTTGAATACTGGCTTGAGCCGAGGAGTCCCCAGGGAAAGCCTGTGAAGAAATAGGTAAGGATGTATTCAAAAGAAATCCAGAGAAAAGGGAAGAGGAGAAATGATAATCTTGGAAAGGACCGATAGATTTTCGTCCAAAGGAGACAGAAGAAAGCCCAGAAAAGGGCCAGAAAAAGGACAAGGATGATATAAATTAAAAGGCTAACTCCAATTGATAGATTACCATAATGAGTCGGGACAAAAGGGATCCAGTAGATCAGGGTGGCGTAGTATGAAAATCCAGCGGCAAGTCCCAGAAGAAAGGACTGCTTAGGAGTTTTTTTTGAGATAATGTATAGGAGAGGAATAAGGGAAATCCAGCCCAGAAAAGCAAGGTAAAACTTAGGGAAAGCGAGAGCTGTCAGGCCTCCACTCGCCACAGCTAGGAGGATATCCCTTATTTTGATTCTCAAGATATGGGCACCTGCAGGACTTTTTTTTATTTTCCTGGCTCTTGATAGAAGAAGAGATAAAAGGGCTCTCGGAGTTTAGCTTCGAATTATGAAGTAATCGGTCGTTCTACTTGTCTCTGCCTGCAACTTAGTTCTGATTTCTGCGGCTTCTTCCCTGGTTGCGTATCCACCGATTCTCACGCGAAACATCTCTCTTCTGTCTGATGGAAAAGGATCAAGGACAATAGCGGGATAGCCTCTCTGATTGAATGTATCGGCAAAGGAAAGTGCTACCTCTCTTCTGTTAAAAGCTCCGACCTGGACATAGAATAGCGTCCTTTCCCTGCTCACCGTGGGCTGCTTTTGAGTTTCTTCCGTGGCTTTTTGGAGAGAGGCTAATTCTTTGCTTATGGATTCCTTCGACTTTTCGGCTGGCGGCGAAGTTTGATCTCCAGCCGGTTCAACCTTTTCTCTTGCAGCTATCTGCGCACCTTTCATGATTTGAGCCTGCTTTTTACCGACGGAGACTCCTAAGAGAAAAATGACTACACCCAGGATCAGAATTGCCAAGAAAATAAAGAAAAGTTGTGAACTCGAAAGTTGAAGTTCTCTATAATCCCTATTTTTCATGCTTTAATTTATTTTGTCTCTGTCTTTCGTTGCATGAAGGCTTTAAACATCTCAATAGGAAGAGGGAAAATAATGGTTGAATTTTTTTCTGTTGCAATCTCTGAAAGAGTACCCAGAAACCTGAGCTGGAGAGCCTGGGGATTATTTGAGATAACATCGGCTGCTCTGAGCAGTTTATCTGCAGCTTTGAACTCCCCGTCAGCATGAATAATTTTGGCTCTTTTTTCTCTTTCTGCTTCAGCTTGCTTGGCAATGGCCCTTACCATATTATCTGGCAGGTCAACATGCTTCATTTCCACGAGTTGAACCTTGATTCCCCACGGATCTGTTTGTCTATCAATTATTTCCTGAAGTTGGGCATTGAGTTTTTCCCTTTCTGAGAGAAGCCCATCCAGTTCAACCTCTCCTAATACGCTTCGGAGTGTTGTCTGAGCAAGCTGAGAGGTTGCGAAAAGGAAATCTTGGACTTCGATTATAGCTCTTTGGGGCTCCATAACGCGAAAGTAGACAACAGCGTTGACTTTTACCGAAACATTGTCTTTGGTGATGACATCTTGAGGGGGAATGTCCAAGACAACTATTCGAAGACTTACCCTGACCATACGATCGATCGGAGGAAAAACAAAAATAAGGCCTGGACCTTTAGGTTTTTTGAGCACCCGGCCAAGACGAAATATCACTCCTCTTTCGTATTCCCTCAAAATTTTAATTGAATTCAATAAGTAAAGGACGATGAACCCAATCACGATAACCGGTAAAGTTAACATTTCATACCTCCTAATCTAAAAGTTAGTTTTTATTGCCTGCTAAATTTTAACAAAATCGAGGCTAATTTTCTTTGATTAATTTTTTTGTGTTTTGCCTCTTTATAAGTCTTTGACTCTGATTTATCTGAATAGTTTAAATCCTTTCCTTACAGCTAAATAAAATTCCAAGATTGTTCTCGTCCTTTTTAGGATTTGGTGACCTTTAACACCAAGTTATTCATGACTTCAAGGACTTTGACCTTGGTGCCCTTGGGAATTTCCTCAGAAGCTTCTGCGTTCCATAATTCGCCATGGACAAAAACCTTGCCTTCTGGTTTGAGATCACTCCGAACCACTCCGATTTCTCCCACAAGGCCTTCTTTACCGGTGTGAACTCTTCTCATCTGAGCTCGAACGGCGATAACGATCAGAAAGATAAAAATTGAAGAAAGGCCTATAACCACAGGAATGATAAATTTCAGACTTGGTCGTAATTCTGGAATAGGAGCAGGTATGAGCATAATCGAGCCGATAATCATAGCTATGATTCCTCCTATAGATAAAATTCCATAACTCTGGACCTTAATCTCAAGGATGAATAATCCGATTGCTAATAAAATCAATATCAGACCAACATAATTAATCGGTAAAATCTGGAAAGAAAAGATGGCTAATAGAAGGAAGATCCCGCCCAATACACCGGGTAAGATAGCACCCGGATTTGAGAATTCAAAATAAAGGCCGAGTAAACCTAACATGAGGAGAAGATAAGCCAGGTTGGGGTTGGAAATAGTGATAAGAAATTTCTGTCTGGCCGACATAGGGATATCAATTATTTCTTCACCTTTAAGCTCAAGTAAATATTCTTCTCCGTCGAATCTCTTGATGCGTTTTCCATCGAAATGTTCGATTATTTCCCGTTCACTCGCGGCTATTAAATCGATCAGTTTCCCCTCAAAGGCTTCTTTCTCGGTATAAGACAAACTTTTTCTGACAGCGTCCTCAGCTAATTTAGTGTTTCTCCCTCTTTTTTCAGCAAGCGTCTTTATATAAGAGGCGGCATCATGGGTGACCTTTTCTTCCATAGTTTTATCCATGGACTGTCCGGTTATAGATACACCGACAGGATGAGCCGCACCGGTGTTCGTTCCAGGAGCCATGACAAAGATGTCACAGGCAATGCCGATAAAAAATCCGGCTGAAGCTGCTCGGCCTCCACTGGGACTGACATAAACCAGGACAGGTGTTTTCGAACTCAGGATTCTCTCGATTATCTCTCTCATAGAGGTATCCAAACCGCCAGGAGTATTTAAGGCTATTATGAGCAGGCTGGCATTTTCTTTTTCTGCCCTGTCTATAGTGTCTCTAATATATTCTGAAGTGATCGGATGAATAGGGGCCTTGACAGTAATTTTTAAGATGGAAGCATAACTCATAATGGGAAGGATAAGTATGAAGGCAAAAATGAGGATCCTCTTTTTCATTCTGATTGCATTATATGAATGAGCTGAAAACAAGTCAATAGGAATCGTGAACAGGAGTTCCCCCAAAAAGTATGGATCAAAAAGACTTGGCTGTAAATTAACAGCCTTTGCCTGGAATTTAAGCTCTTGATGTGAAAGAAGGGGACAGGCCGCTTTTTCTGTTTGAACTGTCCATGAGTAGAAACTGTTGTCTTTTTTTTCAGAAAAAGTAGCCTGTCCTCTTTTTTCATTGTTTTTTCAAGCTTTTTTCAGAGCTTGATCAACGATTTTAGCTTCAGTCACGGAAAAAGAAATGCTTGCAAATCAATAATTTATCAATAATTTATCTTGACTTTTTATCCTCAATAACTTATTTATAATTAGTCCATTAGATAAAAGGAGTTTCCAATGATTAAGAATGATATCGCCCTTAAAATCGAAAAGAAATCCGAATTCACAAGGGCAAAGTCATTAGTAATCGTAGAAACTATTCTTGCTTCTCTTAAGGAAGCTCTTGTCAGAAATGAGAAGATCGAAATCAGAGGATTTTCCAGCTTTAAGGTTGTTCAAAAGAAAACAGGCTTTGGCAGGGATATCCGGCGAAATAAACAAATCAAAATCACTAAAGGAAAAAGAATAAAATTTAGACCTGGTCAGGATTTGAAGAATATAAAATAGAAAAAAGTTGAGCCGGGAGCTAAAGAGATTACTTCCTCAGAAGAGAAGAGGTTGCCGAGAATCCTCCCTTTGATTCCTTATTATCTTTTAAAACCTGGATTTGTTTTTAACACTCTCTTCTTTAAGGCAGCGAAAGAGTTATGAGCAAGTATAAAGTCAAGCCTCTCTCTCCAGGAGGGCTGAAAACTTATTCTCTTCAATCAAGAAAAGACAAGGTAAATATCAACAATTTTGCTCAAATCCTGGGCGCAGAGAAAAGTTTTACTCGCTTCGTCCGAAGCCTTCCTAATATCTTAGCTGGAAGCGACTTTAAAGAATTCATTTCTGTAATGGGAAAGGCAAAAAAGAGGAATAGAGCAATAATTTTTGGTTTGGGAGCTCACGTGATTAAAGTAGGGTTGAGTCCGATTATTATCGACTTGATGAAGGAGGGATGGATCACAGCCTTAGCTCTTAACGGAGCTGGAATCATCCATGATTTTGAGATTGCCTTTACTGGCCAGACTTCAGAAGATGTGCAGCTTCAGATTAAAAATGGTCATTTTGGCATGGCCCAAGAAACAGGCCAAATGTTGAACGACGCCATAAATTCAGGAGAAGAGAAAGGCCTTGGTTTGGGTGAGGCTGTTGGAGAGATGATAGCAACTTCTGATTTTCCTCATAAGGACATGAGCCTTTTATCCGTTGCCTATAACCTCAATCTCCCGGTGACAGTCCACGTTGCGATAGGAACGGATATAATTCATTTTCATCCAGAGGTAAAAGGGGAAGCCATAGGAAACGCCTCTCTAAAAGACTTTTTCCTTTTTTGTTCTTTATTGGAAAAGCTTGAAGATGGAGGAGTTTTTGTCAATATAGGTTCAGCAGTTATTTTGCCCGAAGTTTTTCTCAAAGCTTTATCTTTTGTCAGGAACAAGGGACGGCCACTTGAAAGCTTTTCTACTGCTGTTTTTGATTTTATTCACCATTACCGTCCTTATGAAAATGTGGTTAAGAGGCCACATGGGAAAAAAGGGAGAGGATTTTATTTTATCGGCCATCATGAGATCATGATCCCACTCCTGGCCGTCTCACTTAAATCATCA
>SOIV01000255.1 GCA_004377005.1 Candidatus Aminicenantota bacterium
TTCTTTATGGCGTTTCGGGTGTCAACGATTAGGGATGAGTTTTCTGCAATCCATTCAAAGTCATAATCAGAATGCGCAGTGGCAATGATCACGGCATCAAACTTTTTTAGCATTTTTTCTGTCAAAGCTACGGACTTAAGCTCTAAGCCGGGATAATCTCTATGCCCATAAGATTGAGGCACATAGGGATCATTGTAAGAAACTTTAGCTCCTTTATTCTGGAGGAGACTTATAATCTTGAGTGCTGGAGACTCTCTCTGATCATCGATATCTTTTTTGTAAGCAATCCCGAGAATCAATATCCTGGCTCCTCGCGCGGACTTTCCTTTCTTGTTTAAGGCTTCGATTGTTTTAGTAACAACATAATAGGGCATAAGGGTATTGATCTCCCCTGCCAGCTCGATAAATTTTGTCGGATGATCGACTTCTTTGGCTTTCCAGGCGAGGTAAAAGGGATCAACCGGGATGCAGTGTCCGCCATAGCCAGGACCAGGTAAAAAAGTCATGAATCCGAAAGGCTTTGTGGAAGCTGCCTCGACTACTTCCCAGATGTCTATTCCCATCCGGTCAAAAATCATCTTCATCTCATTAACCATCGCAATATTGACAGACCGGAAAATATTCTCCATAAGCTTGGTGGCTTCAGCAACTTTTGGCGAGGAGACAGGGATCGTTTTCACTACAATCTGGTCATAAAGAATTTTTGCCACTCGCCTGCATCTCGGGGTGACACCCCCGACGACCTTAGGTATTTTTTCAGTTGTATAAACCTTATCTCCTGGATTTTCTCTTTCAGGAGAATAAGCCAGGTAAAAATCTTCTCCCGCTTTTAATCCTCCGGCCTCCAACAGAGGAAGCATCTCCTCCTCCGTTGTCCCTGGATATGTGGTGCTTTCCAAAACTACGAGTTGTCCTTTCCTTAAATGTTTAGAAATAACTTCGGTTGTCGTCAGAACATAAGATAAATCGGGATTTTTATGGGAATCTAAAGGAGTCGGAACACAGATGATAATCACATCCGCCTTGGCGAAAAGTCCAAAATCAGTTGTTGCCTGAAATTTTTTCTTCTCCAGAAAAGTTTTCAGTTCTTCAGCAGTAAAATGTTTTATATAGCTTTTAGCCTGATTCAGCATTTCGACTTTCTTTTCGTCTATGTCAAATCCTAAAACTCCAAATCCTTTGTTTAAAAATGTTTTGACAAGAGGAAGCCCCACATAGCCCAGACCGACGATTCCAATGCGAGCTTCCTTTTTGCTTATTTTGTTTTCCAGACTCAATGCTTCCTTGGACATTCTCTATTTCCTTTCCCTGTACCAGCGGATAGTTTCCTCCAGGCCTTTGCCAAAAGGAACCAGGGGTTCATATTTTAACATTTTCCTTGCCTTTGAGATATCAGCAAACGAATCCCTGACATCTCCCGGGCGGGGCTCAGCATAGGAGGGGCTGATCTCTTCCTTCAATATTTCGTTTAAATTTGAAGCCAGGGAATTAACTGTTGTTCTCTCACCGCAGGCAATATTGAAAACCTCACCAGAAACGCCCTGGGCTTTTGAGGCCAGGATGTTGGCCTCCACTACGTTAGATATATAGGTAAAATCACGCGTTTGTTCACCATCGCCGAAAATGGTGGGGCTTTCTCCTTTGAGCATCCTTGTAATAAAATTTGGGATCACTGCTGCATACTGGGAAGAAGGATCCTGCCGAGGACCGAAGATGTTAAAATACCTGAGACAAACCGTGGAAAGGCCGAAAATCTGGCTGAAAACCCGACAATATTTTTCGCCAGTAAGCTTGCTTATGGCGTAAGGGGATAAAGGATTTCCTACAGTGCCTTCTTTTTTGGGGAGGTTAGGATCATCGCCGTACACAGAAGAAGAAGAGGCAAAAACAAATCCTTTGACTTTTGCCTCTCGGGACGCAAGAAGAATGTTCAAAGTCCCCTTGATATTGATTTCGTTTGTTAGAAGTGGATCTTCGATAGAGCGGGGAACAGAAGGCAAAGCCGCCTGATGTAAAACAAAATCCACTCCTTCTAACGCGCGGCTGCAGGCATCATAATCCCTGATATCACCTTCGACGAGTTCTATCTTATCCAAGAAGGAGGAGATGTTTTCTCTTTTTCCCGTTAAAAAATTATCAATAATCTTGACTGAATATCCCCTTTTGACAAGTTCTTCGGCAATATTTGAACCGATAAAACCAGCCCCACCCGTTACTAAGTATTTATCCATTTT
>SOIV01000089.1 GCA_004377005.1 Candidatus Aminicenantota bacterium
CTAGGTTCCCCCTGGATAAGGCCTAACACCACAAACGGAAAAGAAGATGTTTGCGACTGCTCCTTCTGCATTTACACTGTCCAATTTTTGTGCTATCGTTTAGGACGAAAAATTTAGAGGAAAAAATGAGGACACAATCTCTGCGGATACTTATCAGCTCAGTCCGTAAATTTGTCAACATGGGTGCCCTTTCCCGTCTATGGAACTTAATGAAAAATTTCCATGCTGCTGATATTTCTTCTCTTATGAATCACCTCGTCTTCAGAGAAAAACTGATTATCTTCAACGTGTTTTTTGAAAAAAACAAAGAAAAGACTGGAGAAGTATTAAGTGAGTTGAATCCTGAAGATGCTGCCCAAATTTTAAAAGAGCTTCAATTAGAACAAATTTCTGAGCTTTTCCAGATTATCCCTCCTGATGATGTTGCACCAATTCTCGATCTCCTTCCCGATGATATGAAAGAATCCATATTGGCCGCCATGGAAGAAAAACCTTCAGAAGATGTAAAGGAACTTCTCCTTTACGAGGAAGAAACAGCAGGCCGAATAATGTCACCGGATTTTTATGCTCTGGATCAGAAAACCAATGTTTCAGATGCCGTAACAGCCATGCAGCTTGAAGCAGATGTGGAATCTGCTTTCTATCTTTACGCAATAGATGAACAGAATCGCTTGGTAGGAGTTGTTTCTTTGAGGCAACTTCTTTTTGCCCCCCCCAATACTCCCTTGGAAAATATCATGACTAAAGATGTCATAAGCGTTCATCCTGAAACGGATCAGGAACAAGTAGCACGCAATGTGGCAGATTACAATTTTGTTGCCATCCCTGTCGTTGATTCTGAAGATAAACTGATCGGAGTAGTAACCGTTGACGATGTTATCGATGTTATCGATAAGGAAGCCACTGAAGATATTTATAAAATGGCCTCTTTAGATACAACTGATAGAATTCAGGACAGCCCTCTAAAATCCATAAAAAAGAGGCTCCCATTTCTCATGTTCAGCCTTCTCACTGCCTCTCTCGCTCCCTTTGTTGTCCACTATTTTGAAGATACTATTAAAGCTTTTGTAACTTTAGCTGTTTTAATGCCTCTGGTTGCAGCCCTGGGAGGGATTGCAGGAAATCAGACCATAGCGATCGTCGTGAGGGAAATTGCCATCGGCCAAGCTGATTGGATTTCCGCAAGAAAAGCGCTACTTAAAGAAATGCTGGTTGGTATCGGAAATGGCATTATCATCGGGTTAATCTTAGCTACTATCTCTTATTTATTAATGAAAAATCCATATTTAGGGTTTATCTTGGGATTGGCCATCATTGCTAATCTCTTCGTTGCCGCCCTCCTCGGAACTATCATCCCTTTATTCCTGAAATTACTCCGGTTGGACCCAGCACTGGGGTCAGTTAATCTTCTCACTATGTGCACTGATACGGTTGGTTTCCTCTCTTTTCTTGGGCTGGGAACCCTCTTCCTGAGTAAACTCGTATAATCTACTCATGCCTCTTGAGCAATCTGAAGCCATCGTCCTGAGAAGCTTTATCGTCGGCGAACAGGATAAAATCGTTGTCCTTTTTTCTCGAGATAAAGGAATTATAAGAGGCGTTGCTAAAGGTGCTCGAAAATTCGGAAGTCGTTTTGGAAGCAGTTTAGAACCTTTGTCCCTGGTTAAAGTATTTTATTATGAAAAAGAAAGAAAAGATTTAGTCACTGTAAGCAACTGTGATCTCATTGAATCTTTTTTTGAGATCCAGAACGACCTTCAAACATCCTTCACACTTAGTTATTTTGCTGAACTTATAGAAGAATTCTCTCCTACAAGGGCAAAAGACGATACTCTCTACCGCCTGTTGATTTCTATCCTGAACTCGCTCAAAGGCGGAGGAGATTTAAACTTTTTAACCCGGTATTTTGAAGCCTGGCTTCTTAAAATAGAGGGAGTGCTTCCGGAGTTAAATAAATGCAAAAAATGCAGGAAGATCCTTACTGACTCTGGTTGGCTCTCTCCTAAAAAAGACGGTGTCTTTTGTAACCACTGCGCATCCCAAAAAAAAGAAGGAATTAAGCCTGAATTAGGCTCGTTTGTTCAATGGATCAAAAAAAACACTCCTCCAAAAAAAGGACCCCTGCCCTTTTCCACCCTAGAACTTGAGAATATCAAGAAAATACTCCAAGATATCATTATTTTTCATCTCGAAAAAAAACCTAAAACCCTCCGCTATTTGAAGTGAACGGGCA
>SOIV01000146.1 GCA_004377005.1 Candidatus Aminicenantota bacterium
GGCTGGATTATCCGGTCAGTCCACAGTTGGGCTGCTTCTTTTATGATTGCCTTTGTTTTTATTCATCTTCTCAGCACCTGGCTGGCCAAGTCATACCGGAAACCAAGGGAACTCACCTGGATGAGCGGGGTCTTTCTTCTTGCTGTTTCCTTGGCGTTTGGCTTTACCGGGTACCTTCTGCCCTGGGATGACCTTTCTCTCTCAGCTACCAAAGTGGGGACAGATATTCCTCGCTCTATCCCTCTAGTTGGAGTCTGGGTAACAAGACTGCTTCGAGGAGGGGAAGATGTTACGGGAGACACCCTGACCCGCTTTTTTGGTTTTCATGTCAGCATCCTTCCTGTTTTCATCTTTATCCTTCTGGGTGTTCATATCTATCTCATCCAGAAACAGGGGATGAGCCTCCCCCTTGCTGCCGAAGGCAAGACGAAAGGCTTGAGGGAGATTCCTTTCTGGCCAAACTTTGTCTTCCGGGAAATGGTTGTCTGGCTTCTGCTCCTGGGTATTCTTTTCTCTCTGGCCATCTTTTTCCCCCCTTCTCTGGATAAAGCAGCTGATTTGATGGCCGCTGCCCCTGAGGGGATAAAACCTGAATGGTATTTTCTTTTCCTGTTCCAGACTCTGAAAATCTTCCCGGCCAAGATTTTATTCATGAACGGAGATACTCTTGCTGTCTTCTTGATGTTACTGGCGGGTATTCTGTTCTTTTTTCTGCCTATCATGGATAATAAACCCACAGAAAGGAAAGGTAGGATTATAACCATCATCGCTTTAGTGGTTATAGCCTATGCTGTGGTCATGACGATCTGGAGTCTATTATGAGGTTAAGAAAGGCAAAATTTCTGGGTGTGTTCTTGTTGAGCATCTTTTTTCTTTCTTTTTTCCTACCGGAGTTTGACTTTGCCCAGCAGGTCAGGCAAGAGGAACAGGAAGAGAAAATTCAGGCTAAAGATGTTCAAGAGAAAATTATCCCTTCTCCCCAGAATATTAAAGAGCAAACAGGCATTTACGTTTTTGTGGCCTGGATGTGGATAGCGATAGTCGTCCTTATTTATATCTTGAGGTTAAAAATAAAGGAAGTCGATAGGCTCCACAAGCTTCGGTTTTTATCCGTCAAGAAAAAATAAACCTTCCCAACCTGCGAAACTTTTCCTCTCTTTTTCGTCATATGTGTTAGTTATACTGGTTTGGATATTATGGACCATTTTGAGAGAGGAAAAAATCGAAGCTCGCCAAAGGAGCAAGGACATAGATGGAGACTCAGAGAAAAATTCTTAAAGGGCGGACTCAAGGGATTTCTTGACTACGAGATAGTCGAGCTTCTCTTGACTCTGGGAACTCCCCGCAGGGATTGTAAACAACAGGCGAAGGAAGCTCTGAAAATATTCCAATCGTTAAGAGGAGTCCTGGGGGCTCCTTTTGATGAGCTCCAGAAGATAAAGGGAATCGGCTCTCATAATATTTTTGGCCTCAAGCTCATTCAGGAGGTTTCACGCCGCTTCCTTAAGGAAAGAATGATGAGCAGGCCCTATTGTCACTCCTCCAAAGAAGTGTTTGATTATCTTTATCATGCGCTCAGGGATTTAAGAAAAGAAAAATTTAAGGTCCTCTTTTTGGATGCGAAAAACCAGATACTGGAAGAGGAGACTGTTTTTGAAGGAACGGTGGACTCAAGCGCTGTTTATCCCAGGGAAATAATGAAAAAGGCCTTGAGATGGGACGCTTCATCGTTGATTTTTGTGCATAATCATCCCTCCGGCGACCCCGAGCCTTCTGTGAGTGACAGAGAGATCACAAAAGAACTTGTTTTTGCGGCGAATGTTATGCAGCTAAAGGTGCTGGATCACATCATAATCGGGAATAATTGCTATTTCAGTTTGGCCGATGAGGGGATGATCGAGGATTATGATATAATGTTTCAAGATTTCAATAAGAGAGATCACGAGAAAAAGAAGAATCAGGTTTGAACATTTTGGTTCAACTTGTCCACACCGTATCCACACGCACTTTTGCAGCCTATCACATTAGAAGATTGGCACTTCACTTTGAGTCATGAAATATGGTTCCGATCATGCATTTCTAGACATTATTTATTGTCCTTAATTTCTACATGTGTCCTAAGATTAGGACAAAGAAATGCCTTCGAATTTTGATAAAACCCCTAATGCAAAATGGCACATTTCTTGCTCATTGTAAATTAGAAGAAAGCGAAGTCTACATACGGAA
>SOIV01000240.1 GCA_004377005.1 Candidatus Aminicenantota bacterium
TCCTTAACATCAGCCATCCAGGTTTTATACCTACTGATATAATCATCAGCGACCTTTCTGGGATCGAGCAAAAGATATCGTGCATAATTACTTACGTGCCCCTTAAGATATACTTCTTGCGGAAGAGCATCAAATCTCTCATGTTCGATGTTTTCAAGAATTTCCACTCGTATCTTAGTATCGAGCGCAACCTCATACAAGTGTATTCCCTTTTTTTCCCTTATCTGTCTCAAAACATCTCCACTGAAGGAAACGCTATCTCCTTCTTCTCCTTCAGTAATATTTTCAGAAGCTATACCAGGTTTTCCGAAATATATTGATTTTTGATGCTCATCTTTCAACTCTTCGTTTAGTTTTGTGTATGCTTCTTCAATTTGCTGTAATACCGCCAGCCTCCTCTTCTTTGAAAATTCATCTGCGATTGGAGTTATCACGATAGAGTCAGTAGAATACAATCTTTTTAAACGGATGTATGTATTTCTTATCTCAGAAAGCGATGCACCTGAATCAAGTTCAAGAATTTCGAAATATCTTTTTAGGTTCTTTCTAGACATAATCAATTTCGCGATAATTTTATCTCTTTTCCCTTTAGCAGATTCTCTGTTAAAACCTCTATTTCTTTTGCGCTGCGTGATAACGAATAATTCAGCATAAAAGGCCTTCTTTCCCGGATCGATCTCCAAACAGAATCATCATATTCTACAAAGCCCACAAATTTTGTATCTACACCTAAATACTTCATGAAAATACTCTTCATGGAGGAACCTATTAATATATCATCACTGCTTCTAATCTTGTTCAATATGAGGTAAAGCTTGAAGTCGGACAGCTCCTTATCAATGATATCCCCTACATATGAAAAGTTATCCCTGATACAATCCATAAGCTCTCTCAGGCTTTTTATATTATATTCTTCCCTTCTTTCCCACATTTGTTCAACAATATCCTTAAAACCATATTCTCTGAGTGACATTCTTAGTTTCCTGAACAAAGCATTTTTTACAAAATGATACATATTCTCCACTGATGTTATTTCTGGCTCCAAAATAACAATCTTCTTGTCAGCCATAAGAAAAGTATCGATAGTGTTGTTATGACTCCCGCCACCCAGATCAATAATTACATAATGTTTATTTAATTTCATAATATGCCTGAATAACTTGAGCTTTTGAGTGAATTTTATGTTGTCGGAGGCGAGGGAATGGATATCTCCAGTTATCAAGGACATATTATCTATGCCGGTCTTCACTGCAAGTTTATTGAGAGAAGCCCCCGCTTCAAAAAAGTCTGTCAGAGATTTTCTTGGTCTGCTGATACCGAGAAATGAATGGAGGTTTGCCCCTCCGATATCAATGTCTATTAAGATAACCCTCTTTCCTTTTCCAGCTATATAAGTACCCATGGCACTGGTGACAAAAGTCTTTCCCGTGCCACCCTTGCCGCCACCGATTGCCCAAATTTTACCTTCTTTTTCTACCATCAATCTTTCCATATTTTAACCACAACCTTATATTGTATTAAACAATATAAATAAATAAGATATTTGCGTCAACTGCAACTGGGGACGTTCCCCAGGGAAACTCCCTTTATTAACCCAGAACATCTGGAAGCATTTCCAAATCCGAGACAAGCGATAGCTACATTCGATGCACAAGTTTTGGGAAATAGCTACAGCGATCATTAAAGAAAGGCTCAGGCTGTTTCCTAAAAACCTTTTATAATCATGAAATCTGAAATACTTGCGGAACACTTCCAATTATTGCAATTTGATTTGTTTTATGCTATACATCGTCTTAAATTTTTGGACAAGCATCTACATATGACATTGCTCAATTTAATTCCTTTTTCTTTTATTATTGGTTTTTTAGGGATCTTTTTTGCACTTCTCCTCTATTTTCTGGTCAAAAGATATCCAAGAGGAACCGAAATTATGAACACAATCGCAGAAGCAATCCATTCAGGTGCTATGGTTTTTTTAAGAAGAGAATACACTTTCATTTCAATTTTCGTGGTCATCATTTTCGCAGTACTGTGGAATCTTTTTTCCATCTACACAAGTCTTGCCTTTTTCACAGGAGCCTCCTGTTCTATGCTTGCCGGCTTTATAGGACTTAAAGCTTCTACGCGTTCTGCTGTCCGGGCTACCCAGGGTGCCATTCAGGGTGGAACTCCCGCAGCCTTGACCATTGCTTTTCAGGGAGGAGCTGTGATGGGAATTTCAGTGGCAGCCCTAGGAGTTGCTGGAATCGGCATTTTTTACTTTTTCACAAAAGACCCCTTAATCATCAACGGCTTTGCCATGGGTGCCAGCTCGGTGGCGCTTTTTGCTCGAGTGGGAGGCGGAATCTTTACCAAAAGCGCGGATGTTGGCGCAGACCTTGTGGGAAAAATTGAAGCAGGCATACCCGAAGACGATCCACGCAATCCAGGTGTTATTGCTGATAATGTCGGCGATAACGTGGGAGATACTGCAGGGATGGGAGCAGATCTCTTTGAATCCTATGTTGGCTCTGTCATCGCCTCTATGGCTATAGGTTCGACCTTAGCTCCTGCCCTCAAGTATATGTCCCTGCCCTTGCTTCTGATTGTGGTCGGCCTTCTTAGTTCCATCATCGGAGTTTTCTCTATTAACGTTTTAAAAAATATAAGCCCTCAATCTGCCCTGAGGAATGCATATTATATTAGCGGTCTTTTATTCTTAGCTGGGGCTTTTTTCTCCGTAAAGGTTATTCTGGGTGACTTAAACGTATTTTGGGCAGTTTTGACCGGTATGCTCGCTGGAGTTTTGATAGGACTCGAAAGCGAGTATTTTACTTCTGGCCCCCCGATCAAAACCATAGCCAGAAGAGCCCAAACAGGGAGCGCTCCAGTTATTATAACCGGGCTCGCTATTGGTTTCCAGAGCACTATCCTTCCTCTTCTCACTATTGCAGCCACTATTTTCATCTCCTTTAGATTAGCAGGGCTCTATGGTATAGCTCTCTCGGCAGTAGGCATGCTGGCCACTATCGGTATCGTCATGTCCACGGATTCTTACGGGCCAATTGCGGATAATGCTGGGGGAATAGCAGAAATGTCCAAAGCAGGCCCGAAAATCAGAAAGATAACGGATAAGCTCGACTCTATAGGAAACACTACTGCGGCAATTGGCAAAGGATTTGCTATAGGCTCAGCTGCCCTGACCGCTTTGGCTCTCTTCTCTGCCTTCCAGAAAACAGCAAATCTCAAATTCATAAGTCTGACCAATGTCGAAACAGTCATCGGTCTTCTCATCGGAGCTCTTATGCCTTTTGTTATGGCCTCGTTGACGATGAAAGCTGTAGGGAAAACAGCTGATAAAATGGTCCTGGAGATAAGAAGGCAGTTCAAAGAAATAAAAGGTTTAATGGAAGGAAAGGCCAGGCCTGATTCTGACCGCTGCATTGATATTGTAACTCGTGGAGCTTTAGTAGAGATGATTCTCCCCGGCCTCTTGGCCATTGTTGCTCCGCTTGCTGTTGGCTTTTTTATCGGCCCTGAATCTCTTGGCGGATTTTTGGTCGGAGCCACCTCCACTGGAGTTCTCCTGGGGATATTCATGGCCAATGCAGGAGCCGCTTGGGACAATGCCAAGAAATGGATTGAAGAAGGAAACCTGGGGGGAAAGGGGACAGAAGTTCATGCTGCCTCTATCATCGGAGATACTGTTGGTGATCCCTTAAAAGATACAGCTGGTCCCTCCATGAATATCCTGATCAAGCTTATGGCGGTGGTCAGCCTTGTTTTTGCCCCCTTGATCATGTAGTGGGGACGTTTATTGATATTCTTCCCTAATTCAGTTATAATTCTCGCCTCTTTAGATTCGTCTTAAGTGCAACCGAGACAAAGAAGATGAAAGTAAACGTGTGGAATACTATCGTCCAACTCAGCAAAGAAAGAGGAGTGGAGACAAATGTCATCGTCAATGCCATTGAAGAATCTCTCAAAGTTGCCTCCACTAAATACTTTACCCATAATGAGAATATCAACATCTCTTTCTTGCCTGAGAAGGGTGAACTAAGAGTATACACAAACAAAAAAATCAGCAAAAATCCTGAAAATCTTGCTACTGAAATCTCCCTTGAAGATGCAAAGGAAATAAATGGCTCAAAAAAAATTGGGGATAATATCGAAATCGATCTCCCTTCAGACATGTTAGGTCGAATAGCAGCCCAAGCGGCCAAGAAGGTCATCTTTCAGAAAGTCAGAGATGCAGAGCAAGAAAAAATTTATGGCATATTCGCTCCTCAGCTTGGTCAAATTGTAACAGGTGTCTTAAGAAGATTTGAGCCGAATGAAAATATGATTCTTGAAGTGAATAAGACTGAGGTCCTCCTCCCCAGCCGGGAAAAGCTGATGGATGAAGAATTCAAGAGAGGAGATAGAGTTAAGGCTGTGATTATCCAGGTTCTGAAAGAAAATAAAGGACCTCAGGTCATTGTTTCCAGGGCTGATGCAAGATTTTTAGCGAAACTCCTGGAATTAGAAATCCCAGAAATAGCAAACGGCAATATTGAAATAATAGATATTGTCCGTCAGCCTGGAGAAAGAGCAAAGGTTGCAGTTCTCACTAAAGAAAAAGACATAGATCCCATCGGAGCCTGCATAGGAGTAAGAGGAAACAGGATCATGGCCATCAGTCAAGAATTGCAGGGAGAAAAAATTGATATCATCGAGTGGTTAGAAGATCCTATCTTCTATGCCAAAACTGCCCTCAGCCCGGCAAAAGTCGGAAAAGCCTTTATCCTCAATAAAAAAGATAATATTATGCAGGCTGTCGTTTCAAATGATCAGCTTTCCCTTGCTATCGGTAAGAAAGGAATAAATGTCAGGCTTGCTTCGAGGCTAATAGGGTGGAAAATAGAAATCAAGGAAGAGCAAAGCCAAAAACACATAATTTAAAGAGATAAAAAATTATGGAAACTCAAGAAAAGAAAAAAAACGCCAAGCCAAAAGCTAAGGCCGTAAAAGCTCCGCCAAAAAAAATTCTGCTGCGAGAAGGTCTAAGCTCAAAAGAACTCTCTGAAAAAACAGGAATCAGCTCTAAAGATATCATCGAAAAGCTTAGGCTACGTGGGTATTCCATAAATGTGAATGATGTTATCAGTGAATCTTTAGCCAAACTGATCTCCGAAGAATTTAACCTTAATATAGAATTGGTTTCCTTCGAAAAAGAAAGGCAAATCCAAGCAGAGAGTGATCCCAAGGAACTGGTTTTAAGACCCCCTATAGTCACCATAATGGGTCATGTTGACCACGGTAAAACTACTCTTCTGGACGCTATCAGACAATCAAACTTAGTTGGGAAAGAATCCGGAGGTATCACTCAGCACATAGGAGCATACAGAGTTTTTCATAATAACCGCCCCATAACTTTCATCGATACTCCTGGTCATGAAGCTTTCACACAATTAAGAGCTCGTGGAGCACATTTAACTGATATAGTGGTTTTGGTGGTTGCTGCAGATGATGGAGTAATGCCTCAAACAAGAGAAGCAATCAGCCACGCTAAAGATGCAGGCGTTCCTATAATAGTTGCTATTAACAAAATTGACAAAAAAGAGGCTGATATTGATAAAGTCAAACAACAATTGTCAAAAGAAGGAATTCAATTAGAAGATTGGGGAGGAGATATTATCAGCGTGGATGTCTCCGCAAAAGAAAAAACAAACCTGGAAGAGCTTCTGGAAATGATCCTTCTTCTGAGCGATGTTATTGAAATCAAGGCTAATCCTAAAGTCGAAGCACAGGGAGTTGTCCTGGAGGCTCGTCTGGATGCCCAGAAAGGCGCTGTAGCCACAGTTATCATCCTACATGGTATTCTCAGCCAGCGCGATGCCTTTATTTCCGGAACTTGTTATGGAAAAGCCAGAGCCCTCTTTGATGAAAACGGAAAAGTGTTGAAAGAAGTAGAACCTTCTGTTCCTGTAGAAGTTCTTGGTCTCTCTAATGTGCCTGAAGCTGGAGATTCTTTTCAGGTCGTCTCAGATTTAGAAACGGCAAAACAGATCTCTCAATACCGACATTCCAAGGTTAAAAAAGCAGAACCCACAAGGCCTGAGCATCTCACATTGGATGAACTTTTCAAGAAAATCGAGGTAGGCGACGTCAAGGAACTTCCCCTTATTATCAAGGCAGATGTCCAAGGTTCAGTTGACGTTCTCATAGATGTCCTTCCCAGCTTAAGCATTGATCTAGCCACAAAAGTCAGCAAAAAGCCTGTTAAAGCTGGCGAAAAGACAGAAGCAAAAAAGGATAAATCCAAAGAAAAAATAGATCGCGAAAAAGTAAAGATAAAGATAGTGCATTCAGCTACTGGTAGCATCACTGAATCCGATGTCCTTCTGGCATCTGCGGCAAACGCTATCATCATTGGCTACAACACCAAACCAGCCCAAAAGATCCTGGGCCTGGCCAAAAAAGAAAATGTAGAAGTCAGAAGCTACAACGTTATTTATGAATTAACTGAAGACATAAAGAAAGCCATGTTCGGCTTGTTAGAGCCCACAATAAAAGAAACATACTTAGGAAGAGCTGAAATAAGGAAAACCTTCCGTGTTTCAAAGGTTGGAATTATTGCTGGCTGCTACGTTACTGATGGAAAAATAACTCGAAATGCAGAAGCCAGAGTTATCAGGAACGGAGAGGTTGTCCATAAAGGCCGAATTTCCTCTCTTAAACATCTCAAAGATAATGTCAATGAAGTCACTAAAGAATATGAGTGCGGTATCCGCCTTGAAAATTTTAAGGAATTCCAGGAAGGCGACATCATAGAGGCTTTCCTGACCGAAAAGGTTATGCCAGGGCAGCAATAGGCTCTTTATTTCCTCAATGATCATAGGGTTTTTATCTTTAGAGATTTATATTCCCTACTCTCATTCCCTGAAAGAAAAGAGAAAAAGACTATCTAGTCTAAGAAATCGCTTGAAGAATAGATATAATGTGGCTTTTGCTGAGCTGGATTACCACAAAAAGTGGCAACGAACAAAAATCGGCGTGGTGACTCTAAACAACCAAAAGAGGCTTATAGACAGTCTTTTCAGCAAAATCATTGAAGATACAGAGAAGAATATAGATGGACATATCATTGAACATCAAATTCATTATTTCTGATATAGAGGCTTGATTG
>SOIV01000232.1 GCA_004377005.1 Candidatus Aminicenantota bacterium
ATCTCTTATTCTTTAATATTTACTCACCTTAAAATAAGGAGGGAGTCATGGTTGAGACACTAAGTCAACTTTTTCTCAATACGATAAAGTCCTATCCAAAAGATGATTTGTTGCTTTTTAAAAAAGAAGGAAAGTATGTGCCCATTTCTACTGAAGAGTTTGCTGATAGAGTTAAATGCTTCTCTCTAGGGCTGAGAGACTTAGGGCTTGAAGCAGGGGATAAGCTCATCGTCCTTTCTGAGAATAGACCGGAGTGGGTCATTTCCGATATCGCAAATTTATGTCTGGGCGGAATCACCGTTCCCATTTATACATCTTTAATCCCCGAGCAAATTAAATATATAATCGATGATTCCGATGCTAAAATAGTGGTAGTATCTGACCAAAGTCAATGGCAAAAAATAGAAGCTATTAAATCAGAACTGACAAAGGTTACGAGTTATATCACCTGTTTATCTGAAGCCCCTGAGGGAGTTTTAACCTTTGCCCAGGTGTTAGAGAGAGGAAGAAAAATGGATAAGCAGAATCCAGGGCTTTTCGAAAAAATGGCCCTGGAAGTTAAACCTGATGCTATAGCTTCCATTATCTACACATCAGGGACGACTGGCCCCCCCAAAGGAGTCATGCTGACCCACAGCAACATTTTCAGCAATGTTAAAACCTGTTCGTCTATACTTCCATTCAAAGATACAGATACAGTACTTTCTTTTTTGCCCTTATCCCATATTTTAGAGAGAATGGCCATGTTTGCTTACCTCTACATTGGCATGTCCATTGGCTTTGCAGAGAGTATAGACACTTTAGGGGAGAATTTACTTGAAGTTCGACCTCATATCATGGTCAATGTTCCTCGAGTGCTCGAGAAGATTTACGCGAAAGTCATTGATAATGTTCAAGTAAGTTCCTCTTTAAAGAGAAAAATATTCTTCTGGGCTGTGAAAGTGGGAAGAAAATATGGCAGAAAAAAAATTCTAAATCAGCCGATATCAAAGCTTCTACAGTTCAAACGGAACTTAGCCAATAAGCTTGTTTTCTCCAAGGTTTATGCGAAGACTGGAGGAAGAGTAAGGTTTTTTCTCTGTGGCGGTGCTCCGCTTTCCAAAGATATTGGAGAATTTTTCTACGCGATAGGTTTGACTATCATAGAGGGGTATGGTTTGACAGAAACTTCTCCGGTTATCACAGCAAATACGTTTGAAAATCTGAAATTCGGAACAGTAGGAAAGCCTATTCCCGGGGTGGATGTGAGGATTGATGAGGATGGCGAAATATTGACAAAAGGACCGCATGTGATGAATGGGTATTACAAGAAAGAAGCCGCGTCTCGAGAGGTCTTTGAAGGAGGGTGGTTTCATACAGGAGACATAGGGCATTTTGATGAGGAGGGATTCCTTGTTATCACGGACAGGAAAAAAGACATCATTGTGACTTCAGGAGGAAAAAACGTGGCGCCCCAACCAATTGAAGGTATCCTGAATTTAAACCCTTATATTTCTACTGCATTGGTCATTGGAGACAGTAGAAAATTCATATCTGCTCTTGTAGTGCCTGATTTTGAAAAACTAGAGGAATATGCCAAGCAAAACAATATCAGCTTCGAGGACCACTGTGATCTGGTGAAAAAGGAAGAAATCGTAAGATTTATCCAGGAACAGGTGGATCGCTCTGCGCCCAATCTTGCTTCTTACGAGAAAGTCAAAAAGATTGCCCTTCTGGATAAGGAATTCGAGATTGAAAAAGGAGAGATTACTCCCACCTTAAAGGTTAAAAGAAATATTGTCGAGGAGAAGTATAAAGGCATCATCGATGCTATGTACAGAGAAGATTGAAATGGATCCAGAAAAGAGTCTTAATTAAAGCTTATCACGTATCGCAATACAATATCCTGCCACAATTTTCACAGAGAATAATCTTCTCTTTTCCTTTCAGCTCATTTATCACTTGAGGTCTGATGCGCAGATGACACAGAGAACAAAACTCTTCTTTTACAGGAGAGAGAGCAATTCCACTATTTCTTTTATATATTTTCAGATAAAGGCTTACCTGGTCAGAAGGGATTTTTGGCACAAGCTTTTCTTTTTTTTGGTTTAACTTATCCCTCTTTGCTTCGAATTTCTTTTTTTCTTGTTGGAGAACATCTTTTTCCTTCGAGAACTTCTCTTCCGCCTCACTGTATTTTTGGCTTGCAGTCTTGATTTCATCCTCGATTTCATCAGCTGAGAGCATTTCGCTGATTATCTCTTCTTCCATATCATTGTCCTTCTGTTTGGCTTCTTCTATTTCTTTAAGAAGAATGCTGTATTCTCTGTTTGTTTTGACTTCATTGAGCTGGCGATTATACTTTGATATTTGTTCCTTAATATCTTTGACCGCAGCTTCCAGATCTCTTCTTTTTTTCTGATTCTGGGTCATTTTTTCCTTGGCCAGAGTGACAATTTGGGAGCTGGTTTCTATCTTCTTGTTGATTTCTTCGATCTTGGAGGGGATATTTTCGAGGAAAAGAGAGACATCAGTTATTTCTTTATCAAGCTTCTGAAGGTTAATCAGTTTTTCAAATTCAATATCCACATCTTTTCCTCTGGAAGAAAATGGGCCTACCAGGATTCGAACCTGGGACCTGCCGGTTATGAGCCGGAGGCTCTACCGCTGAGCTATAGGCCCTTCACTTTTTATAGCAAATATCAAAAACCAAGTCAATTTATAGGGATGTGGGTTTTGACAAATCAACCCCTCCAGGATATTAATAATATTTTTTATTTTAATTATCGTCGGTAAAGGACTTCAGCTTCCGGCTGCGGCTTGGATGTTTTAATTTTCTTAAAGCTTTAGCCTCGATCTGCCTGATTCTCTCACGAGTCACCTTGAATTGCTGACCAACTTCTTCCAAGGTATGCTCATTGCCGTCTCCTAAACCGAATCTCATCTTCAAAACCTTTGCTTCTCTTTCTGTTAGGGATTTTAAGGCTTCCCCAATCTGCTCTCTTAAATTGATGTTTATGACCGTTTCAGGAGGTGAAGGCATCACCTTATCTTCGATAAAATCACCCAGATGGCTGTCCTCTTCTTCTCCTATAGGTGTCTCGAGTGAGATAGGCTCCTGGGCAATTTTTATAATTTTTCTTATCTTGAAGACCGGCATATCCATCTTTTTTGCTATCTCTTCGCTAGTGGGCTCTCTCCCTATTTCCTGGACAAGGCTTCTTGAGACTCTGATCAATTTGTTTATTGTTTCTATCATATGGACTGGGATTCTTATGGTCCTGGCTTGGTCAGCGATTGCTCGTGTTATGGCCTGTCTTATCCACCAAGTTGCATAAGTCGAAAATTTATAACCTCTTCGGTATTCAAATTTATCCACAGCTTTCATTAAACCCATATTTCCTTCTTGGATGAGATCAAGAAATTGGAGTCCTCGGTTGCTATACTTCTTGGCAATAGAAACTACAAGTCTTAAATTGGCAGCAACCAGCTCTTTTTTAGCTTGATCGCTGATTTTCTTTCCTGTGGCGATTTCCCGCAGTGTTTTTCTTAAAGCCTGGGTATTAAGGCCGATCTCTTTCTGGTATGTTCTCAGGAATTTATTGATTTCTTTGATTTTTGTCTTTAGAAGAGCCTCTTGTTTTTTGCCTTTTGTTCGCTTAAGCGAAAGATTCAACTCTTCCTTGGTTTCTTCTAATTCATTGATGACTTTTAGCTTTTCACGAAGATTCTCGATAATTATTTCTCTTAGAGAAGAACGGATGTTGAGCTCCCCGATGAGGCGGCTCATTTCGACAATCAGGCGCCCCCGCTTAAAGATGTTTTTCTTTTTTGCAGGTATGCTATTCAGTTGAATGCTAAGATCATCGATATTCCTGATTTTAGTAATTATTTCCTTCTTTTTTGCCTCGAGTTTCCCTTCTGCGAGATCATCTTCGCTGAGATCGAGCATTTCTTGGATGATGAAAGCATTCTCTTTTATGTTTTCTTCAAGAGAGAAAATTTCATTCAGGACAAGCCGTGTTTTAGAGAGGGCTTTAAGAATGGATTTTTCGCCTCTCTCTATTTCTCTTGCTATGGCAATTTCTCCCTCTCGGGTGAGGAGCGAAATATTCCCCATTTCTCTTAGATAGAGCTTTACAGGATCTGTTGTTCGCTCCAAACCGTGAAGGGAGACTAGGTCACTCTTTCTTCTTTTAGGAGGAGTCTCTTTCTTTTTTGTGCCAATGATCTTGATCCCATAGTGGTCCATGGAATTGAGAAACTCTTTAAAGTCCCCTTCCGATTCGATATCATCATCACGGAAGGTTTTGTCTATCTCTTTAAAAAGAAGAAAGCCTTGCTTCTTTCCTTTGGAAATGAGCTGGTTAATTCCGTCTTTTTGAGGTTTGTTTTCTGAAGACAACGTTAATTCCTCTCCTTTGCAGAAATATCGCGATTATTATAACTTAAATTTTGATAGTTTCGTTTCGATAATGAGGATAACTGGTTAATTATATCTTGTCTCTGTATGAGGAGAGAACGAAGTTTTTCTTTATCGCCTTTTTTTTCCATACTTATAATTTCAGCTTTCAGTTCTTTTTTGCGATTTTCAAGCGAGAATTGCTTTAAGGCATTGAGACATTCAAAGGCTTCCTCGACGGTTGCTGCCTGTTCTTTCTCCAGCAGCAGAGCTTTGGCGAGAGAGCTTGAAAGAGAAGGATCTATTTTCTGTCTTAATTTGTTAAAGTCTGGCTCTTTCCCTTTCTTTGAATATTCTGTTAGAGCAGCGAAGATGGGCTCGGTCTTCAGGCCCTGAAAATGTTCCTCCTTTATTTCTGGAAACACATAAGATGCTATGCGTTTGTCTTCTAAAAGTATCTGAAGGAGTCTTTTTTCGGCTAGCAGAAATGTCACTTTTCCTTCACTCTTCTCCGCGCTTTCTTTTCGAGGCTGCTTTACCCTAATACTGTCACGGACTACTTGTTCATCCAAAGCAAGATATTCGCTTACTTGTTTTAAATACTCACTGCCCCGTATAGTATTGGGGTTTATCAGTATTATTTCTATTATTTTTGTTGCAATATTGATTTTTTCCTCTACAGTTTTTATTCCATTTTCGGGAGCGAAGAGTTTAATCAAAAATTTGATTAGAGGAATACCACCTTTTTTCAGATGAGTAATATACTTGTCAGTTCCGTATTTACGTAGGTAGCTATCTGGATCAAGGTTTTCAGGCAATATTAAGATTTCTGGCTCACTTGCTTTTTCAAAATAAAGAGAAATTCCCCGAGATGTCGCAAGTTTTCCGGCAGAGTCGCCGTCATAATTAATGATTATCTTAGGGGCAAACCGCAGTGTCTGTGAAACCTGGTCAGAGGTCAGACTTGTTCCCAGGGAGGCTGCGATATTTGTTATTCCGGCTTGGTAAAGGGAGACAAAATCTGTATAGCCTTCGACAATAATCACCTCGCCGGTATCCCTAATGGATTCTTTGCTAAAGTTCAGCCCATAAAGAATTTTTCCTTTAGAATATACAGGTGTATCAGGAGAATTGAGGTATTTAGGATCCGCATTTAAAATGGATCTTCCTCCGAAGGCAACAACCTTTCCCGTGAGGCCAAATATGGGGAAAATGATCCTTCCTCTGAAGCGGTCATAGTAACTGTCTTTCTTTTGGTTATACAGAACCAATCCTGCTTTCTCGAGAAGTTTTGGAGTGACTTTTTTTTCTTTAAAAAAGGAAAGGAGGGAATCCCATGAATTCAGGGCATAGCCGATCTTCAGTTTCTGGATGATTTCTTCAGAAATATCCCTCTTTTTGAGATACTCGAGGGCCTTCTCTCCTTCTTTGGTTGTAAACAGGTTTTTCTTGAAAAAAGCGAGAGTGTTTTCGTTTATTTTGAATAATTGTTCTTCTAATTTTTGAAGCTGGGGGGAGAATTCTCGTTTCTTGGGAAGAGGTATATTGTATTTTTCAGCCAGATATTTCAAGGCTTCAGGGAAGCTGAGGTTTTCTCTTTCCATAACCAGAGTGAAAATATCTCCTCCAGCTCCACAGCCGAAACAATGAAAGAGCTGCTTTTCGTCATCAACGGTGAAAGAGGGAGTTTTTTCTGAGTGGAAAGGGCAGAGCCCTACATGTTTATTCCCTCGTCTTCTTAAGGTTGTATACTGCGAGGCAATCTCTACGATGCTTGCAGTTTGCCTAATTTGGTCAACTATTTCCATGGATTATCGTTTAATGGATAAAACTTGACTACAAGTAAATATAGGAAGGAGATGCTCGATTGTCAAGTGTCTAAGTACTTATAAATTAAGGTTTTATAAAATATTTACGGAAATCGTAAAACAAAAAACAAAAATTGGCTGAATGTCTAATTCAAATGAAGCTCGACGCTATTCAAGGTGATTTATAAGGCTTGCCAGGTACCCTGCGCCAAAGCCATTGTCAATATTAACCACTCCCACTCCACCTGGGCAAGAATTGAGCATTGCCAGGAGAGCAGCCAATCCTTTCATGCTTGCTCCATAACCAACACTTGTCGGAACAGCTATGATCGGAATATTGACAGTTCCAGCTATCACGCTGGGCAGTGCTCCTTCCATGCCAGCTACGGCTATAATGACCTTTGCCTTCTTTATTTTCTGATACTCGCCAAAAAAACGGTGAAGGCCGGCTACTCCAACATCGTATATTTTATCTGTTTCATTACCTAAAATATCGCAGGTCACAACAGCCTCTTCTGCGACCGGAATATCTGATGTTCCGGCCGTTATGACAGCTATTTTCCCCTTTCCAGGGACAGGCTTTTGCTGCTTGAGATAGATAACCTTAGCCAGAGAATTGTGGCGAGCTCCAGGTATTTTTTTCTTTAAATTCTCGAAAACTTCTGGTCCGATTTTGGTGATAAGCAGACTGCTCCCTTTTTTGACAATTTCCTGGGCGATTTTTATTATCTGCTCATCTGTTTTGCCCAAGCCATAAATTATCTCAGGGAAGCCTTTTCTTAGCTCCCGATGGTGGTCGATTTTAGCGAAGCCTAAGTCTTGATACGGAAAGTCTTTCAGAACAATGAGGGCTTCTTTAGGAGAGAGCTTCCCTTGATGGACCTTATTCAATACATCGTTCAGTTGAGATTTCATCCGCAAGATTCTATCATAGTGGAGTCTGGCTTGCAAAATAT
>SOIV01000228.1 GCA_004377005.1 Candidatus Aminicenantota bacterium
TGGAATATACTCGGAGTTTCTACCTCGACCTCCAGTATGTCTTCAGGATGATTATAGACCGTCCCCCGAAGACCAACCTCAGGACTCAGGTTTTCCACTTCCTCCCCGTATTTCACGTCAATGAGCACAGGATGACCCCTCTCCTTTTTATAGACAGGTAGAACAATCCCTTTTCCTGTGCTTTTATAGGCATCTATAAGCTTGTTAATGACATCGGCCGATATTTTTGGTTGGTCACCAAGCACAACCAGAACTGCGCGAGTCTCCTGGGGCAGTGCCTTAAGTCCACATTGGACGGATGAAAGCATCCCGCTCCGAAAATCACGATTATAGACAATCTTTACAGGAGAATTCTTGATCTTCTCCTCGATCTTTTCTCGGTCTGACCCAAGAATGACTAAAGTGTTTTCAACGTTCGATGAGACAATAGTCTCGACGATTGTCTCAATTATGGTTTTTTCTCCGTAAGGTAGAAGAAGCTTGGGTTTTCCCATTCTTTTGGATTCCCCAGCAGCTAAAATCATTGCCCAGATCATTCTATCTCCTTCCTTTTTTCTTGGATTTGGCTACGGACAAGAACGAGTTGAGCTGCGATGCTGATGGCGATCTCCTCCACAGTTTTTGATTGGATATCGATACCAATCGGAGCACAAACACGATCAAATTGGCGAGAAGTGGCCCATCCTTCTTCCATGAATTTCTTTCGCATAAGCTTTATTTTGCGAACACTCCCGATCATACCAATATAAGCAGCTTCAGAAGATATACATTGCCGCAGAGCTGCCCCGTCGTGTTTGTGTCCTCGAGTAACAATTACAAAATATGTATCAGAAGATATGGAAAAATTCTGGATAGCGTTCCCGATTTCATCAACGATTATATGATCCGCATCAGGGAGCTTTTCTTTATTGGCAAATTCAGGCCTGTCGTCTATTACAGTTACTTCAAAATTCAAGAGACTTCCTAAATGAGTCACCGCCTGACCGACGTGACCTGCACCAGCAATAACCAGTTGAGGCAAGGGGAAAATGGGTTCTAAAAAAAGGAATCTCTCTTTTGCTTTTTCAGGGAATATTTCTTTCTTTATTTTCAAGAGGAATGGCTTGCCTTCCAAAAAAGCTTTTCTTATCTCCTTTTTAAAGAAGGAAAGATGCTCTCCAGGATCTGCCACAAATTTCTCTTTTCTCTCCGTCCAACGCCGGGAAAGAGATAATTTTTCTTCAGAAACCCTGTTTATGAAGGTGGCTAAGACGCCTGGCTCCCGCTTAATAAGAGATTGGCTTAAAGCCTGGAACGTATTTCTATGTACTTCAGGGCTGGCATCGATAAGGATCTTAACTTCACCTCCACAGATGGCTCCTTCCTCCGAAGACATGTCACTTTTAAGGCTAAATTCGGAGAGTAGTGAAACCTTTTTCTTCAGAGTCTTTAAAGCTTTTCTTTGAGCATCTGCTTCTAACAGACCGCCTCCCAGAGTTCCCTCAAGGAGTCCTTCGGATGAAAACAAAGCTGAGGCTCCAGGCACCTGGGGAGTTGAGCCCTTTGTTGCTACGATTGTAGCTAAAACCAGAGGTTTCTGCTCTGTAAGCCCCTCGAGAAGACGAACATAGATGTTTTTCATATCATCTGCATCTTAGGTTCTTTGGCCTTTTTTTTCAATTTTAATTTCTTCAATCAATTGAGCAAAAATATCTTTGTTTTTAATATCAAATATTTTGACCTCACTCTTGCCAAGCATCGCCAGAAAATCTTTGAGGATGTTTATTCTCACAACAAGAAGATAGCTATTTAAGGGATGAAAAATTACTTGTTTAAGAGCTGGCCAAAATCCTTTTCCTGATAATTCCAGGGGCCCGACTTCATCCACGACAAGAATATCCGCTTCTTTTCCCCGAACAATTATCTTTTCAGCCTCGCCCAAGCTTTGAGGGATAAAAAAATACGAGCCGATTTTTTGCCATTCTTTTTCTCCAGTTTTACGGATAAACGGGATAGATCTCTCTTTTTTCAAATCAAATAAATCGTAACCGACAGTCTCCCCCCTCGTCCAAACAGCTTCGCTCAAGAAGCCATTTATCCTATATTTTTGCCTCTTTAACTCCCAGACTACTTTTTTCAACAAAGTCGTCTTTCCGGAATGGACAGAACCGGTAAGTATAAAAATCATGAATAGAAGATAAATAAAATGCAGAATTAAGTCAAAATTTA
>SOIV01000243.1 GCA_004377005.1 Candidatus Aminicenantota bacterium
CTGCTCAGGAAAAGAAGGGAAGGCTTGAGTTTCCAAAGAATTGCCAAGGAGCTTCATGTCTTACCCAGAGAAAAGCAGCTTTTAAGAAGGACTCTTAGAAGACTGGAAAACCTGGGTGTCGTCCGCAAGCGGAAAAGACAATATTTTGTCCCTGCCAAGTCAAACATAGTACGAGGAAGATTAATTACCTCTCACCGGGGATACGGCTTTGTTAGCCCAGAGGGAGGAAGCTCTGAGGATATTTTTATTCCTGCCCGTCATTCTGGAGGTGCCTTCAAGGGAGATGTTGTTGAAGTCCTTTATCGAGATAAAGGGAAAAAAGGGAAGCCTGAAGGACGAGTGATAAGGATAGTGAAAAAGGAAAAAAAGAGAATGCTCGGTCTTTATAAGGAACGGTGGGGACAAGCTTTTTTTCTTCCGTTTGACTCGCCCTCTCCAGAAGAAATTCCTTTAACCCGTGAGAAGCATCTCTCTCCCCTTTCCGGGATGATAGTTGAGGTGGATAGAGACTCTAAGCGTTTGACGGAAGTTCTGGGTATGCCCGATGACCCGGGAGTAGACACCCGGGTTGTCATAAAGAGATATAATTTAGCCTCTTCCTTTGCAGAAGAAGCCTTAGCTGAGGCCGAAAAGTGCTCCCCTAAAATTAGATCTCAGGATAAGAAAGAAAGAAAAGATTATCGAAACTGGAAGATTGTGACTATTGATGGCGAAAGCGCCCAGGACTTTGACGATGCGGTGAGCGTCAGAAAACTTCGCAATGGGCATTTTCTTCTCGGAGTCCATATTGCCGATGTTTCCCACTATGTCAAGCCGGGCACCGCCTTGGATGCTGCTGCTTATGATAGAGGAACGAGTGTTTATTTTCCTGATCTTACTCTTCCTATGCTGCCAGAGAGGCTTTCCAACGATATTTGCAGCCTACGACCTCAAGAAGAGAGATTTGCTTTTTCAGCTTTGCATGAAATAGACGGGGAGGGTGAAGTTATAAAGATTGAATTTCATCCTTCTGTGATTCGAACAGCGGAGAGGATGACGTATAATTCTGTTTACAGAATATTTGAAGGGGACGAGGAGGAAAGGGAAAAATTTTCCGACCTGGTTCCTGATTTATTGCTGATGAGAGACCTGGCTCGCGTTTTGAGAACAAGAAGGGCGAAAGAGGGGAGCCTGGATTTTGACCTGCTTGAGCCAGAACTCGTGTATAAAGAAGGAAGTCTCCATTCGATCGTGCCCTTTGAGCACAATGAAGCCCACCGGGTTATTGAAGAATTTATGCTTGTGGCTAACGAGGCGGTGGCTTCCTTTCTCGGAGGAAAAAGTGTTTCCCTTATATACAGAATACATCCTCCCCCGGGTCTAAAAGATTTAGAAAGGCTTAAAGAGATACTGGCTCATTTTGGTCTTTCGCTTCCTGTGCCAAAAAAGATACGCTCCCAGGATCTGCAACAACTCCTTAAGGAAGTAGAAGGGAAGGCTGAGGAGAAATTTATCAGCCTCCGGGTTTTGAAATCCATGAAACTAGCTGTTTATTCTGAAGAAAATATGGGACATTATGGTCTCGCCAAAAAGGAATATACTCACTTCACCTCTCCCATCAGGCGGTATCCGGATTTGGCCGTTCATCGGATTTTAAAAAAAGTCCTCAGGCAAGAACGAGCGAAAATACGCTCACTCTCTTTGATTGCACTTCACTGCTCCCAGGAGGAACGAAATGCTGAGGGAGCAGAGAAAGAACTCATGGAGTGGAGGATCTATCGGTTCCTGAAAGGGAAGCTCGGCGATGAATTTGAAGGGATAATCGTTGATATCACAAAAGCGGGTTTAGTTGTGGAACTCGAGAATTACTTTGTCGACGGCATAGTATCCTACTCTGATTTAGGTGGAGATTACTATTTTAAAAGATCAGAAAAAACTCTTATCGGAAGAAGGACAGGGAGGAAATACGAATTAGGGGATAGGCTAAAAGTGGCTCTGGTTTCTGTTGATCCCATCCTGAGGAGGATAGGCCTGACGTTGAGTTCAGAAAGGAAGGAAGAGGCTCGATGAAGACGAGTTGCTTTGATGCGGCAGTCAACTTTTCCCCGGTTGATAGAGAGAAACCTCTGGATGTGTCCCTTCTTATCCAGGGAGAGAAGATTTCTGCTTCTTTTTCCTTCTATGAACAGATTCAAAAGGAAAAGCCCGCACCTTT
>SOIV01000313.1 GCA_004377005.1 Candidatus Aminicenantota bacterium
AATCGGTGTATTCATTTAGTACGTTTGTTACCCAACTAGGGATTTTAAGTTCCTTGCCAGCAGCTTCATTACTGCATCTTTAATTAATGAATGACTTTTATCTCAATTCTCTTTTCTATTCGATCATCTGAAGATTTTATGCATAGCTGATAGTCCCCTGGAAAAACTTGCTTAAAATCCAAAAGATAAACTTCATTAAGTATCTTTGATTTTTTTTCCATTAATGATTCAATCTTCTCAGTAGGAAGATTTACAGTTACATTTTCATCTCTAGAAAGAGAAAACTCAAAAGAAAATTCTTTGATTTTCTCGGGGTTATAAGTTTGTAAAAATAGAGCCACTTTCTCTTTCTTATTAATTACCTCTCCCACTAATGGAAATAATCTGTATTGAGAAAGTTGAAGAGATCCATCATTTTTATTAATGGAAAATGAAATTGGCTTATTTTTTTCGGACTTTCTTAAGAAACCAAAAATGGCGTTGATTATACTCGAAGATATATTTCTTTTAATATCCGGTATTTTTACAGAGGTCTCCCAGCCGCCTATTCGATCTCCAGCCTGTTTTAGAATGACTCTGGTTTCATATTCACCAGGCTTGAGTTTACCTCCTGCAGTCGTGAAAACGCGATAGAGAGATTTAGTTCCTTTCTCAGTTGCATCTTTTATTGGAATCTCCATTTCGCCTAAATGGATTTTCTGTTCACTCCATTCGTTAATGCCAAACATCATTACCAGTTTTTCAGGAGATATCATATCCTGATCACTCCTGAATTGATCAAGAGGGATATGCATTCTTATCCAGAAAAATGGCTTCTCTCCCCTTAAGGAAACAAAATCAGTTTTGCAGAAGAAAGTCACATCTTTAAAAAAAGAAGGAGCAAGGAATGCCGATGCAATATTTCTTCTTTCTTTTTCTTCCTCTGTGAAATCTGAATAACCTTTCTTAAATCTGACTATAAGTCCAGGCCTTTTCACTTTTACATCTATTTTGCGATAGCCTGTCTTTCGAGCTCTCTCAGGAGGAGTATAAGAGATATCGTAGAAATGAGTAAGATCTCTTCCTACTTCTTTAACGATATTTTCATATTTTTTCTCTCCATCTAAATATAACCCACCTGTTTCTTCAGCTATTTTTTCAACGCTGTATCGCTCTCTTGACCATTGTCTCCTTTCTTCTTTGAATAATGATTCTGTATACTGCATATTTTTCCAACCAACAGAATCAGCCTCAAAAAAACTGGGTTTTATCCCTTTTGGCGAAAATGCATAAAAGATTATCATCTCTTCGTTAATAAGCTCTAGGAATCTCTCAAATGCCTCGTGCTGCCCAAGATATTTTTTCTCCCCGAACAATTTAAAAGGATCAAAAATCTTTATAAAGCGTTCAGAAGCATCCCTGCTTCCAACCACTAATTCACTTTCAAGATGAAACCCATCGCTTATAAGAAGGACTGACTTTATTCCTTCAAATCTCCTTATATAATTCACAGCAGCTAAAAAAGCACTGAATGAATCTGCAAGCCTTAATTGCCTAAAAAATTTTTCCTCTTCTTTAAAAGCATTTATGAGGTCATCTGGATTACTGATTATTCGCTCTATTTGATCTTGTTTCATTTTTTCAATTTCAAGTTCTTTAATCTGACGTTCTGTAAATTTTCTTTCAATATCTATCCATAAATTTCCCAAGTATTCGGAAATAATACTAGAAAGGAGGTTTTTATCAGATGTGAAGGATTGGATTACTCTTGCGCCAGAACTTCTATTGAGTTCCATGATCATAATCTCCTCTACCTTATCAAAGAGAGCTTTGATCATCTTTTGAATTTCAGGCCAGTGGCGAGTTAAATAGATTCTATTTGTATTTATGTTGTCAAAGAGAATGACTAGCTTCATTTTCTTTGGTCGATGAGGCTTTTTAGTTTCTATGATCTTTTCAGATACAATCTCTTTTGGAATCTCTTTCTCAGGTTTTACAACGGCAAAATACTGAATTTTTACTTCTTTGCCATCCTCATAGATTTCAAAATCTTCCTTTGCAAGATTATCTACAAAATTTCCCTCTTTATCGGTAACAAATACCTCTACTACAACCAACTCAACAATCACTTTGTGTTCTAACGGCTTTAGCTGTTTCTGTGGGCTCTGAAATCCATAAAGAGCTAAAAAAAGAACCCATATGCTTATAAATGGT
>SOIV01000202.1 GCA_004377005.1 Candidatus Aminicenantota bacterium
CAAAATATAACTTGTATTTTTCTTATATTTTTTAATATTATTAGCTTTCCTATTTCAGCATTGAATCAGAGATGCATAACTATTACGAAATCTATAACAATTTAGAGGTCTAAACCATAAAAGGAGGAGAAAAAATGAAAAAGCTTTTTTTATTGCTGTTTATTGCAGGACTATTATGTTCCTGCCTAAAACAAGAAGAGAATCCTTTTTTCAGCGAGTTTGATACGCCTTTTCAAGTTCCCCCGTTCGATAAGATACAGGAAGAACATTATCTACCTGCTTTTAAAGAAGGAATGGAACTGCAGAATATGGAAATTGAAGCGATTGTCAATAATCCCGAGACACCAACTTTTGAAAACACCATTGAAGCCATAGAAAGCACTGGATCTTTATTGGGGAAAGTCGGCCGTGTTTTTGGTGTCTTAAACGGGTCAATGACGAATGACAATATGCAGAAAATCGCCAAAGAAGTTGCTCCTCTTAGATCCAAGCACCGGGATAACATCCGGTTAAATGAAAAGTTATTTCAAAAGATCAAAGCGGTTTATGAACAGAAAGATAAGCTGGACTTGACGACAGAGCAAAATACGCTCCTTGTGAAATATTACAAAGACTTTGTGAGGAGCGGTGCAAACCTGGATGAGGAAAAGAAAACCAGGCTGAAAGAGATTAATCAAGAGTTATCCATTCTTACAGTGAAATTTGGCGAGAATGTTTTGAAAGAAAACAATCGCTTTGAAATGATTATCGATAAGAAAGAAGATCTGGCTGGGCTGCCGCAAGCGGTTATAACCGGAGCCGCAGAAGCTGCAAAAGAACGGGAGTATGAGGGCAAATGGGTATTTACTATCCATAAGCCAAGCATGATCCCTTTCCTCCAGTATTCAGAAAATCGAGCCCTCAGGGAAAAGATCTTTAAGGCCTACATAAACAAAGGTAACAATAACGATGAGCTGGACAACAAAGATAACTTAGCCAAAATAGCAGCACTTCGCGTGGAGCGGGCAAATCTATTGGGCTACAAGACCCACGCCGATTACGTGCTCGAGAATAACATGGCGAAGAAACCTGAGAATGTATACAAGTTTCTTGAACAGCTTTGGAAGCCGGCTTTGAAGATGGCCAAAAGGGAAGCCAAGGAGCTTCAAGAGATGATTAGCAAAGAGGGCCATGACTTTAAACTACAGGCCTGGGACTGGTGGTATTATGCAGAAAAACTGAAAAAAGCCAAGTACGCGCTTGACGAGGAGATGTTAAGGCCGTATTTTAAGCTGGAAAATGCCAGGGATGGAGCCTTTTCAGTGGCGAGCAAACTTTATGGAATTCAGTTTATCGAACGAGAAGACATTCCAAAGTACCACGAAGATGCGAGGGTGTTTGAAGTCAAAGAAGCCGATGGATCGCATATAGGAATTTTTTATACAGATTATTTCCCTAGAGCCAGTAAAAGGGGTGGCGCCTGGATGAACAGTTTCAGAAAACAATCAAGGCTGCACGGCAAGGAAATCTATCCAGTCATCACCAATAATGGCAACTTTTCAAAACCAACCGGCGGCAAGCCGGCCTTGATCAGTTCAGAGGAAGTATTGACTTTATTCCACGAATTCGGACATGGCCTTCACGGGCTGCTCTCCGATTGTACCTATAACAGGCTATCAGGAACTTCCGTCTCCAGAGATTTTGTAGAAATGCAGTCGCAGATTATGGAAAACTGGGCATTCGAGCCCGAGGTCCTTAAGATGTATGCAAAACACTACGAAACAGGTGAAGTAATTCCTCAGGACCTGATTGATAAACTGGAAAAGGCCAGCCACTTTAACCAGGGTTTTGTGACCGTTGAATACCTGGCAGCCTCCTTCCTCGATATGGACTGGCATACGCTGGCGGAGGCCAAAGAGCTGGACGTGCATGAGTTTGAGACACAATCACTGAACAAAATAGGCCTGATTCCGGAGATTGTTGTCAGGTACAAAAGTCCCTATTTCAATCACATTTTCAGTGGAGGGTATGCTTCAGGATATTACAGCTATATATGGGCCGAGGTTCTAGATGCCGATGCTTTTCAAGCATTTAAAGAAACAAGCCTTTTTGACCAAAAGATAGCACAGTCGTTCAGGGAAAACATCCTCGAAAGAGGCGGCACGGAAGACCCGATGGTACTCTATAAACGCTTCAGAGGAGCTGAACCTAAGGTTGAGTTTTTGCTGAAAAAAAGAGGCCTCAAGTAAGAGTTTTTAATAATAAAATTGTCTTTTTAAGAAAAAGAAAAGAGTATTCTGGAAGGAACGCCCGTTCCGAATACGGAAGCTGAGCTCTTTTAATAATAAATAGGGCCTGGCCCCATTTTATTTAATATAGAAATAGCACCCAATACCAAAGATTGCCTTACTTACAAAGCATACCCATCTAAACACAGGAAAAGGGAACATAAAAGGTAAAATGAACAACAAGGCCATAATTAACGCTAAAATTATTTTGCCCCTGGTATCAGCAGTTATGAAAGCGACTATAAAAATTATGAGGACTATTATATTAACGAGCTGTTCGTAAGGCATAATTAAACCTTCAAAATACGCTTATTTTTCGCGGCTATTAATAATAATCTATAATTTTATAATAAGTTTTCATAATTTGTGAAGCCTTAATATTTTCCGTATACACTTTTCGGGTTTGATGAATCAAACCCCTACATATTGCTCTTTACATATTCCTGTCGATAACTTATATTATATACTCAGAAGGGTGGCCTTGATAAATCAAGCCCCTACTGCTTTTAAAAGTGCGTGTTTGATAAATCAAATACCTACAATCGGGCTTGATAAATCAAGCCCCTACATATTTATCTGCAGTAGTTAGAAGGTAGGCTTGGTAAATCAAGCCCCTCCTTTTTTACATTTAGGATCAGATTGGAGTTTCGATGACCCACGCAACAACCGTAATTTGTATTCGCCATAAAGGAAAGATTGCCATGGCCGGAGACGGCCAGGTTTCAATAGGTGAGACTATTTTAAAGAAGAAAGCTAATAAAATAAGAACTCTTTTCAAAGGAAAAGTAATAGCTGGATTCGCAGGAGCCACTTCTGACGCTTTTGCCCTGTTTTCCAGGTTTGAGGGGAAACTTGAAGAATTTCGAGGTAACCTCTCCCGGGCAGCAATTGAATTGGCTAAGGACTGGCGCATGGATAAGGCGCTCCGCAGGTTGGAAGCACTCTTAATCGTAGTTGATAAGGACAATTCTTTTCTGATTTCAGGAACAGGGGATGTTATCGAGCCTGACGACGGAATCATCGCTATAGGATCTGGAGGGCCTTTCGCCCTGGCTGCCGCTCGAGCTCTAATTAAATACACCGACATGTCCGCTAAGAAGATTGCCCTGGAAGCCATGAAGATAAGCTCTGATATTGATGTCTACACTAATGATCAGATTAAAATCGAGGAACTTTAAATGGCCATAGCTCTTCCCCAGGATTTAAGGAGACCGACCGTAAAATCGAAGGAGACAGAGCTTACTCCTCGAGAGATTGTAGCTGAGTTAGATAAGTACATCATCGGCCAGGAAGCTGCCAAAAAAGCGGTGGCTATAGCCCTTCGAAACAGGTACCGGAGGAGGAAACTTCCTCCTGACCTTGCCGATGACATTGCGCCCAAAAATATTTTAATGATCGGCCCTACCGGTATCGGGAAGACCGAGATATCCCGCAGGCTGGCCAAGCTGACTTACTCTCCTTTCCTCAAGATAGAAGCCAGCAAATTTACTGAAGTCGGTTATGTTGGAAGGGATGTAGAGTCTATGATACGAGATTTAGTGCGGATTTCAGTGGGAATGGTGAAGTCGGAAAAGATTGAGGAAGTCAAAGAAAAAGCTCATAAAAACGTCGAAGAAAAGATATTGGACATACTCCTTCCCCCGTTAAAAAGAAAGACAGGCGATCTTGACGAGGGAAGCCATCTCGGATTTCAGGAGACGAGGGAAAAATTCAGAAGACAGCTCAGGAACGGGCTCCTGGATGAGAGAATGGTGGAAATTGACGTTAAAGAAAAGATGGCGTCTCCTATGGAGATTTTCTCAAACTCCGGAGTTGAAGAGATAGGAATCCAGATTCAGGAAATCATCCCCGGGTTTTTAGGGGGGAAGAGTAAAAGACGAAGGATGAAAATAAAGGAAGCCCTGGAATATTTATTGGAAGATGAAGAGAAAAGATTGATAGATATGGACCAGGTAGCCCGATTGGCTGTGGAGAGGGTTGAACACTCTGGAATAATCTTCCTCGATGAGGTAGACAAGATTGCCGGCCGGGAAACGGGCCGCGGTCCTGAAGTCAGCCGCGAAGGAGTCCAAAGGGATTTGCTTCCTATAATCGAAGGCACTACTGTTAATACGCGTTTCGGTTTGGTGCGAACAGATCATATTCTTTTTATCGGGGCTGGAGCTTTCCATGTTTCCTCACCCGCTGATCTTATACCTGAACTCCAGGGAAGGTTTCCGATTAGAGTAGAACTCACTTCCCTGGATAAAAAAGATTTCGTCAGGATACTGACCGAGCCAGAAAATGCTCTTATCAAGCAGTATGAGGCTCTTTTGGCAACTGAAGGAGTTAATGTTAGTTTTACTGAGGATGCCATTGATGAAATTGCTGAAATTGCCGAGAAAGTCAATGAAGATGCGGAGAATATCGGAGCCCGCAGGCTTCACACAGTCATGGAAAAAGTTATGGAAGAAATATCTTTTAAGGCTCCCAATATAAAAAAGAAAAATATTCCAATCGACAGGAAATACGTTCAAAGCCAGCTCAAAGATATTTTAGAAGATCAAGATCTGAGCCGGTTCATTCTTTAATGAAGAGATTTTCTCTTTTTCTTGTTCCTTTGTTTCTTTTGTTCACATTTGTTTTTTGTGGAAAAAAGGGACCCATTCTTCCCCCCATCAAAAAAATTCCCCAAAAAGTTGAAGTTTTTGAGATAGCCCAGAGAGGGGAGAAGCTCATCCTTGAGTGGGAAAATCCTGTAGCCTATATAGACGGAAGTTCTCTATCTAACATTGCTGAAATCGAGATCTGGCATGTCGAACAAGAGAGAGAGGATGCTGAAAAAGAATCTGGAGGGGGTAAGAAAGTTGCTTTGGCAGAGTTTGAAAGAATAGCCAGGCTCGCTGTTTCGATAAAAAAGGAAAGATTTTCTGCATATCGAGCAAAGGGAAGTGAGGCTCCAGGCAAATTCCGCTATTTTTATGAATTGACAGGAAAAGACTTTACTCCGAAAAACCTTACATTTGGGCTCAGAGTAAAGGATAGGAAAAAAAGGAAGTCAGCATTTTCTGGTCTGCTTTCAATTGAGCCCAAAATTATTTCGCTCCCTCCTGCGGGGATCAAGGCGACTGTTTTTAAGGATCGAATCGAGATTACATGGAATCCGGCAGAAAAGAACATAGACCAATCTTCACCCCCTCATTTCAAAGGCTATAATATTTACAAGCTGAACGAAGCGGGCTTAGCCTATCGCCTTAATTCTCGACTCGTAAAAAAGAGAAAATACGGCGATAAAGATATTCTCCTTGGAGAAGTTTATCGCTATTTTCTGAGAGCAGTTATTTCAGATTCCCCGCCTTTATCAGAAAGCGACAATTCTGAGGTGATAGAAGTTTTGGCCAAGGACACCTTTGCTCCTGCTGTTCCTTCTGGCTTGGTATCTATTGCCACAGAGGATTTCATATCTATTAGTTGGGATGCCAATCTTGAGAAAGATTTAGCCGGATACAGAGTGTGGCGGAAGATGGAAGGAGAGGATAAATATATCTCGTTAACTCCCCTGCCAATTCAAGGAAATGCCTTTAACGATACGAGTGTTGAAAAGAATAAGAGATATTATTATGCTATTACGGCTCAGGATAAATCCGGGAATGAAAGCCCAAAATCAGAGAGTGTCTCTCAGAACACAAAGGAAGGTTTCTTATGAAAATTTATCGATACACATACAGAAACAAAGCCTACTGGGGAGCATTAAAAGAAGACGTTCTTTTTGAGCTAAAAGGCTCGGTATTCAGGAAATTTGAAACCAAGGAAGAAGGGATTCCAATCAGTGAAGTGATCCTGCTTCCTCCTGCCGAGCCTACTAAAATTGTTGCAGTCGGAGCTAACTACAAAAGTCATACCAGGGAAATGGGAAGGCCTGTCCCGGAAGAGCCACTGATTTTCCTTAAACCTCCCTCAGCGGTTGTGGGTCCCAATGATATTATCGTCTATCCGAAGATGGCCAAGAGAGTCGATTATGAAGGGGAGCTGGCTTTGGTAATAAAGAAAGAAGCCAAGCTCCTCAGCGATGATGACAAGACAGAGGATTATATCCTGGGTTACACCTGCTTTAATGATGTCACGGCTCGAGACCTTCAGCAAAAGGACGGTCAATTCACAAGGGCTAAGTCTTTCGATACATTTGCCGCTGTCGGGCCTTGCATTGCTACCGATGTCGATCCCTCCCAGATGAAACTCAAGACTTTCTTGAACGGAAAGCTAAGGCAGTCATCCAGTCTAAATAATTTAATTTTCTCTATTCCCTTTCTGGTTAGATTCATATCCAGGATTATGACTCTTACTCCGGGAGACATCATCACTACGGGAACTCCGGCTGGAATAGGCCCTATGTCTCCAGGTGATAGGGTCGACGTCCAGATTGAAGGAATAGGAACTCTTTCCAACACTGTCATGAAAATAAAATCGTAGGGGTTTGATTCATCAAACCCGCACTTATGGTGCAGGATAGATGGTACAGGATTTGGTTATTATCTTATGTAGGGGCATGATTTATCAAGCGCGCACTTATGGTGCAGGATAGATGGTACAGGATTTGGTTATTATCTTATGTAGGGGCATGATTTATCAAGCGTGTACTTATGGTGCAGGATAAACGGTACAGGATTTGGTTTATCTTATGTAGGGGCATGATTTATTGTAGGGGCTTGATTTATCAAGCCCACCTTTTAAAATATATTCGATGATTTATAGATAACGCAGGGGTTTGATTCATCAAACCCGCTATTATAGAAGGTGCTTGATAGGCAAGTTGCTTTTTCACTTTTTTCTGGTTAAACTT
>SOIV01000087.1 GCA_004377005.1 Candidatus Aminicenantota bacterium
TTGTAGGGGCTTGATTCATCAAGCCCACCTTATAGAATGCACAAATAAATCGTTGGGTTTTCTTTATCAAATCCTAATCAAATAATCGAGAACATAAATCTAGCTTTTTTTAGACTTCTCTTCCTCGGGAACGATGATCCAGGCTATGATGTAGAATATCACCATAGGAAATAAAACTGATAACAAGCTGATAGCCACAAAAAGGAGCCGCATTATATTCACATCCATGTCAAAATATTCGGCCAGCCCTCCGCAAATGCCTGCTATCATCCTCTGTTTGGAAGAGCGGTAAAGTTTCTTTTTCATCCTGATTTACTCCTAAAAGGAATTATTCCTCTCTAAGGATATTTCCATCAATAGATACGAAAAAAGCAATAAAAAGTTTTCTAATCCTATAACCTAAGCTATTTTGATTTCTCGTCACTACTTCCTTTTTTCTCAATATGATTGTTCATCTCTTCAACAAGATATTGGGGATTTTCGATACCTTCTTCTTTTAAAAGCTCACCTAAACTGCACCACAAAGGCTCCCCGCATCTTATACAGCGCACCCTATTTCGTGAAAGAAAACCGACGGCTTCTGGAAAACGCTCGACAAGCTCTTCAACAGGTGTATCTAACGAAACCTTAGTGCCCATTAATCCCCAAATTTTATCCCTTGAGCCAACGGAAGCTCTTTTGACCAGTTAATCGTATTTGTCTGACGGCGCATGTAACCTTTCCAGGAGTCTGAGCCAGATTCTCTTCCTCCTCCTGTCTCTTTTTCCCCGCCAAAGGCACCGCCAATCTCGGCTCCGGAAGTTCCTATATTAACATTAGCAATACCGCAATCTGAGCCCTCATGTGAGAGAAACTTTTCCGCTGTTAATAAACTTGTCGTAAATATGGCACTGGATAAGCCCTGAGGAACTTCATTATGAAGCCTAATGGCTTCCTCGATATCCTTGTACTCCAAAAGGTAAAGGATGGGAGCAAAAGTCTCATGATGGACAATTTCTGTTTGTGATGGCATTTTGACAATGGTTGGCTCAACAAATTGCTCTCCTAATTCTTTAAGTTGATGACCACCGCAGATTATTTCTCCGCCCTGTTCTTTGACTTTTTCTAAAGCAGCCATCATATCTTCCACTGCTGCCTTTGTCACCAGAGGCCCCATCAGAATTCCCTCCTCCATGGGGTCTCCGAGGCGCACTTGTTTGTAGGCTTGGATGATTCTCTGGGTCAAATCAGAAGCAATAGACTCGTGCATGATAATCCGCCTCGTAGACGTACAGCGCTGGCCCGCTGTCCCCACCGCTCCGAAGAGAATAGTACGAACGGCCATGTCCAGGTCTGCATCTTCGGCAACAATGATGGCGTTGTTACCTCCAAGCTCCAGGATTGTGCGTCCAAAGCGGCGAGCCGCAGCTTCTGACACTCTTCGTCCCATTTTAGTCGAGCCTGTGAAAGATATAAGAGGCAGCCGTTTGTCGTTAATCATTCTCTCTCCAACAACTGACCCAAATCCAATAACGATGTTAAAAATTCCTTTAAGCCCATAATCTGCCATGACTCTGTTACAAACATTCTGAACAGCAACGGCTGTCAAGGGAGTACTGGAAGATGGTTTCCAGACAATCGTATCTCCACAGGCTGCTGCGATAGCAGCATTCCAGGCCCAGACTGCCACGGGAAAATTGAAGGCTGTGATGATTCCGATAGCACCCAGGGGATGCCACTGCTCATACATCCTGTGTCCAGGACGTTCGGAATGCATTGTCAACCCGTAAAGCTGACGAGAAAGACCCACTGCAAAATCACAGACATCAATCATTTCCTGAACTTCACCGATTCCCTCTGCCCTGATCTTTCCCATCTCCAGAGTCACCAGCTCCCCAAGAGGTTCCTTCAATTCTCTTAGCACCTCCCCCACGTCACGGACAACCATGCCCCGTTGCGGAGCAGGCATCATGCGCCAGGATTTAAAAGCCTCATCGGCCTGGCTGATAACCTGTTCGTATGTTTTTTCTGTGGCTTGGATAATCTTGGCTATCGGTTCTCCGGTGGCGGGATTGTATGAGACAAGCTCGGGGCCTTGAGGGTCTTCAAACCATTGTCCCTCACCAGCACAAGCTCCGATATTTACGTCTTTTATCTGTAATTTTTCTAATAACTTTTTCATTTATCTCTCCTTTGTAATTTTCTTGAATT
>SOIV01000001.1 GCA_004377005.1 Candidatus Aminicenantota bacterium
GGTATGGCCAGGACAATTACAGCATCTTCATAAAATTCTCTTACTGGTGGAGAATCTAGTCCCTTCTATTTTATTTATTCAGCTTATTCTGTCTGTTTAGCCCTATCCTTTATTTCTGTTAATGTATCTGCAGAATCTGACGCATTCGCGGGGGGAGATGATACATCTGACGTAAGGGGTATGATCTAGAAAATGCCTCCAGTTTCGGTCTATATTTTCCATCCAACCTGCTTTGGTGCCTCGGAATCCCGGATTTCCAGGCAAGTGCATTTATCTCGCTTGCTGTGTCGAGTATAATAGGACTATGAGCCTGGATTTTCTGAAAGAAACAAAGGAATTCAAAAGACTTCTCAAGGCCATAAGCCTGGGAGAGAAAGGTCTGAAAGTCACTGGGCTTGTCGATGCCTCCAAGCCTTATTTCCTCTCGACATTGGCCCTGGAATCCAAGAAAAGAATTGTTTTTATCCAGCCGTCTTCATTTCCGCTTTCCGAGGTTGAAGAGCAGTGCCGGTTTTACTTGTCCCAGCTTTCCTCTGATCTAAGCCTCAGCTCTCTGCCTTCTCTCTCAGAAAATCCTTACCAGGAAATTTTTCCTTCCCTGGATTCGGTCTCCTCGAGGATGAAGTTTTTCTATGATTTAATCCATAATTCATCTTCCCTGATTGTGACCCACATCTTCGGCTTGCTCAAGCCTTTCCCCAATCCCCAAAATCTCAAACGATTCTTTTTGAATTTAGAGAAAGGGGAGACTTTTGGACGTGACCGAGTTCTGGACATACTCGATGAGTACGGTTATACCCGGGAGGACTTAATTAATTCTCACGGAGAATATGCCTGGCGTGGGGGAGTTGTGGACGTCTTTTCTCCCTGGGAGCCTCTTCCTTATCGAATCGAGTTCAGCGGAGACGAGATTGCATCAATTCGAGAATTTGATCCTTCCTATCAGCGTTCAGCAAGTAAAATTGATCGTATTCTTCTTCCCTCTCTAAGAGAGTTTCCAAGTTCACCTCAATTTCTCCAGGAATGGGGGGAAAAGATTAGAGGAAGAGAGGAAATCCGCAATTTGAAGGATACAGAGGAAAAGATAGCTCGAATGAAACGGGGGGATTTCTTCCCTTCTTTTTTCTATCTTTCCCTTCTTCATAAAGAACATTTTGTTCCTTTCAATCATTACCTAAGAAATTCTCTGTTTATTATTGATGATATTGATGAGGTGGAAAAAGAATGGAAGGAAACTATCAAGGATTTGAGGGAGCAATACGCGGAGCTTAAAAATAGTGGAAATTTTTGTCTCCCTCCAGAGGAAATTTATCCTCCTCTTCTCTGGAAACAAATAAAAGAAGAGGCGATTCATTGGCAAGAGCTTGCTCCAAAGCGAGGGAGGAAAACATTCTCCTTCTCCTTCCAATCTGTTCCCGAGTTCAAAAACAAGATTCCTTTCTTTCTGCAGTATATGAAAAAGTTGCAGAAAGAAAGAGAGAGATGCTTCATCTATTTTTCAAGCCCAGCCGTTCGCAAGAAAATGGCCAGTCTTCTCTCTCAGAGCGAAATCCTGCATCTTGAATCCTCCACATCTTCTGTCTTCCCAGAGGACGGAGCAGTTGTACTTCTAGTAGGGAGCCTTCATCATGGATTCAGCTATCCCCAAGAAAAAATAGCTTTTTTTTCTGAAAAGGATATTTTCACAGAAGAAAAAGTTATCGTTTCTCGTCTTCCAGCAAAGCCCTTTCTCTCCCATTTTCGGGACCTTAAAGGAGGTGATTATGTTGTTCACGCAGATTACGGAATAGGGCTTTTCATGGGTTTGATGAAGATGGAGATAGAAAGAAAAAACCGTGAATTCATCGAGATAATCTATAAAGATGAAGATAAGCTCTTTGTTCCTGTCGAGGACCTCAATCTTGTTCAAAAATACTCAAAAGTCGGCTCGAGTGTACCTCTTCTCAATAAATTGGGGAGTCCTTCCTGGGAAAGGACTAAAGCCAGGACAAAAAAGGCCATAGAGAAAATGGCCAGGGAGCTGTTGCACCTCTATGCTCAAAGGAAAACTATGAAGGGATTTAGCTTCAGTCTTGGAGGCGACTGGCAATCTGAGTTTGAGAGAACATTTGAATACGAGGAAACAGAAGATCAACTGAGAGCCATTAAAGAGATAATGAGTGATATGGAGGCGGAGTTTCCGATGGACCGCCTCCTTTGCGGAGATGTGGGATATGGCAAAACTGAAGTGGCGATGAGGGCTTCCTTCAAGGCTGTGATGGACGGAAAGCAGGTGGCTGTTCTTTGCCCAACTACTGTTCTTGCCAGCCAGCATCTGAAGACATTCAGGAACAGGGTGGTTCTCTTTCCCCTCAGGGTTGAAAGCCTTACCCGGCTCCAGACAAAAGGCCAACAAACGAGGATTGTCCAGGATTTAAAAAAAGGCTTAATCGATATTGTTATCGGGACTCACCGGCTTTTCTCCAAGGATGTTCAATTCCGCGATTTAGGTCTTTTAATCATCGATGAAGAACAGAGATTTGGAGTAAGTCACAAGGAAAAAATAAAAAAGATGAAGACCGATATCGATGTTTTAACCCTGAGTGCAACGCCTATTCCGAGGACCTTGAATTTATCTCTCACTTCCCTCAGGGATATGAGCCTCATCGAGACACCTCCCAGAGACAGGCTGGCCATCCATACGGTTGTTACTCCCTTCAGCCCCAGGCTTATTGCCTCTGCTGTAAAAACGGAATTAGCACGGAGAGGACAGGTTTACTATATTCACAACAGGATTGAAGACATCGATAAAGTTGCCAGGATGATAGAGAAATTTGTACCGCAAACAAGAGTCGCGGTAGTCCATGGAAAAATGCCGAGTGCAGCTCTTGAGAAAAAGATGATTGATTTTATCAACCAGAAATTCAATGTGCTGGTTTCAACCACAATTATCGAGAATGGAATAGATATTCCTCTTGTTAATACCCTTATTGTAAACCGGGCAGACCTTTTCGGGTTGGCCCAGCTTTATCAGCTTCGCGGTAGAGTGGGCCGTTCCTCCCGCCAAGCTGTTGCCTATTTTCTTGTTCCTCCCTTTTCCGAGCTTACTAATTTAGCCAAGGAGCGCTTAAAAGCGCTTCAAGAATTTACCGAGCTGGGATCAGGATTTCGTTTAGCTGCCAAAGATTTGGAGATAAGAGGAGCCGGGAATTTTTTGGGTTCAGAGCAGCATGGATATATGGAAGCAGTTGGCTTTGATTATTATATGCATCTTTTAGAGAAGACAATTAAAGAACTCAAAGGGGAAGCAAGAGAAGAAGTTAAAAGCGAGATCAACTTAAAAGTGGATATCCGGATCCCGGAGGATTATCTTCCCCAGATAAACCTGAGGCTTAACCTTTATAAACGAATTTCTTCTGTGGAGGATTTAAGTGAAATTGAAAAAATAAAAGAAGAGATAGAAGATAGATACGGTCCTCTTCCCTCAATTGTAGCAAATCTGCTTCGCTATGGCATAATCAAACACTTGGCTCAGAAGATAAAGATCAATGCTATCGACCGCATAGGAAAAAAAATAATATTTAAAATTTTTCCCTCATCATCTGTAGACTTAGCTCGACTGACCAAGCTCATGGAAAGATATTCAGGGACAATCACTCCTCAGGGTGTTATGAGCCTATCCATTCTTGCCCGGAAAGAGACCGAAATTATGGATGAAACAATATCCATCTTGAAGGAGTTATCTTTATATAATATAATAAATCAAATTTAAAAAATATGAAGTTGCTCAAGTTGAAACATAACTTATTTTTCGTTTTCCTAACAGGAGTTTTCATTTTTCTTTTCGCGAATTGTGGAGAGATGAATGAACAGGAAGGTTCCTCCGGCATTAGCCTTGATGACCCTCAAAAAAAGAATTACATCATCATTGAAATTGAAGATTCTGCATATCTTAATTCTGACTTTGAAAAGTATGTTCGCGGGACTTTCGGAAATGACCAGAAGGCATTGACTCCTGTTTCTCTAAGTCGCCTCCTTGATAAGTTTATCGAGGAGAAGCTTGTTTTGCAATCAGCCAGTAGTCAGAATATATCTTTGAACTGGGAGGAGAAACAAGAGTATTTGGCAAAGTTGTCGAGCGAGCTTAAATCTGAAGGCAGCAACATCTCTGTAGAAGAAATGGATACTGAGATTTTGTTTGATAGGTTATTGATAGAAAAATACACTTATGTGCTTGTGAAGGACATCGAAGTCAAAGAGGAGGAAACAAAGGAGTATTATAATCTTCATAAAAGGGAATATTTACGACCACAGAGGGTTGAGGCAAGCCAAATACTGTTGGAAACTGAGGATCATGCCATCGAAGTCATGGAAAGAATGAAAAATGTTTCTGAGGAAGATTTCAGAAGGATTGCCGAAGCAGAATCCATTGGTTTGGAAGCTGTTAAAGGAGGGAAGATGGGTGTGTTTGAAATGGGTCAGCTTCCCTTTGAAATGGAACAAGTGCTATTTTCCCTAGAAGAAGGAGAGTTAAGCCCTGTGGTGGAGTCTTCTTACGGGTATCACATTTTCAGAGTGGATAGAAGATTTGAGCCGGAGTTGATTTCTGAAGAAGATGCGTTGCCAGACATAAAAGTAAAAATCTTGGATATGAAAATCCACTATAGAATTTCTTCACACATGGAGTATTTGAAAAATAATATAGAATGGATGTTCTATCCCATGAATCTATCTTTCCCCTATCAAAAGGATAACATATGAAGAAAAGGAGTGCGATTCTAACTTTTCTCTTAGTATTTTCTGGGGCAGTGTTTCTTTTCGGCCAAGATGTCATCGAAGAAATTGTAGCCATCGTAAACGACGACATTATTACCCTCTCTCAATTTAGAGCAGAGCACGAAGATTTTTACCGGGCTCTTAGGGGTCAATTTAAAGGGGAAGAGCTTGAAAAGCGGTATGCTGCCATGAAAGAAAATCTTTTAGAAAAAATGATAACAGATCTTCTGCTTTTGCAGGAAGCCGAGAAAATGGAGGGGATGGACCCAGATGAACAACTGAGATTATGGCTGGAAAACTTAAAAAAAGAGAATAACTTTAACACGGATGCGGAGTTAATCCGGGCTCTCCAAGAGCAAGGTGTTGATTTTGAAGTATGGAAGAAAAGGATGAAGGAGAATATGATGAGGGACGCTGTTATTGGTTCAGAAGTCCGTAGAAGTATTGTCGTCGACGACTCAGAAATCGTTAGTTATTATAAACTTCATCCAGAGGAGTTCACAGAGCTCCCAGAATATAAACTGAGAGCTATCTATCTTTCAGCTGAAGGAGGAAACGAAGAAGAAGTCGAGGCTAAAAAGCGAGAAATCAACGAGAAAATTTCCTCCGGAGGAGACATAGGCTCTTTAGCCAGCAAGTACTCTGAGGGGCCAGAGAAGGAAAATCAAGGAGAGTTGGGAAGCTTTAAAAAGGGTGAATTAGAAAAAGATCTGGAACAAGCTGTGGAAAAGCTAAAAGTGGGGGAGATGACTCCCTGGCTAAAGGTTCGAGCGGGCTGGTTCCTGCTGAAATTAGAAGAGAGAAAAGAGAGTCGCCTTAAATCCTTTGAGGAAGCCCGGAGAGAAATAGAAGAGAAGTTTTTTAATGAGAAAAGCCAAGAAAAACTAGAAGAATATTTAAAAAAGCTCAAAGAAAAGAGCCATATAAAGATTCTTATATCCGATCCTTTAGATTATATTTAGCATCCCTGTAGGGATTTGATTAATCAAACCCGCACTTATAAAAAAGGGGATAGGCTAATTTTTTGCTAAAAGGGATAGTTCCCCCAGAAAAAGATACCCGGACCGCTTTACTGGTTAGAGGATGAAAATAGCAGCGGCAATGGCCGTCGTCCAGAGCCCTTTTTCCCCTTTCGCTGTCTGGGTGATATGTCTGGTTCTGACGACTATGTTATCTGATAACTTATAAATATTTTTTTCTTCGTTCCAGATTTGACTCGTGTCGAAGTTTACGCCAAGGGTGGTGGCCAGCATATACGCCGCCAAATCCTCTGCATACTGACTTGCTTCCTTCTCATTTTGGCCAAAGCTGTGATGCTCGGAAAGATAACCGTAATGATCAGGAGCATTAGGAATGGCCAATCCTACTGACGCTTGTATCATGCGGTGGGCTTCATCTGTTGTGCATTCGCTAATCACCAAAAAAACAATTTGTCCTGGCTTAAGCAACTTTAATCCCTCCTCCTTTGAGCAAAGCTTGCAGCGAGGAGGGAAGATACTAGAAACTTTAACAAGGTTAAAAGGAGCTATGGCGGCTTCTCTAAGAGCTAGCTCAAAGCTAGCTAATTTTTCCTTATGTTGTCCTTTTCCTTTGGTTAAAAATACTCTTGATGGAATGACTATGCTCATGAGTTACAGCTCCTTTGCTGAAAATCTTTCCTTATGAAGCTTATACAGGTTGGAGATTTTAATAAGAAGTAAGCTTCTTTTCTTTTTTAGGAGGATAAGACTCCGGTTCTTTAAAATCTATTTTCCGAGAAATCTCCCACTCTCCCATGAGAGTAAACCTGGATCCTTGTGACCGAACAAAGAGTTTGACTGAAGCGGTCTTCCAATGCGGGCTGTTTCTGAAATGGTTAATGGATTTTCCTTCAACTCCAAGGCGGCTTTTTAAAAGGATGACATCACTCATTTCTCCGGGCGGAATAGGGCCTCCTGGAAGACCAGGCAGGAAGCCTTCCCCCAAGGTTTCAGTATCATCAATGAACCTGAAAACGGCTTCAAAACTTATATGCCGAATAGCTTTTTCAGTGAGATTTTTTACACGGAAAGATATTGCCGGAACAAGTGTCAATTTTGAAGGCCAGGGATGATAGTATTTTTTTACCCACTTTGTTTCCATATCCACTATTTCTAGAGAAGCTTTGAGTTCTTCAGGAGAGGGTGGTTTCTGACATCCAGTCTGAATAAAAGCTAAAATGAATACAGTCATGATAAGAGTATTGACCAACAGCACTTTTTTCATCTCGTTCTCCTTTGTTTCTTTTTTTAATATAAATGAGGACAGGAAATTATTCAATCTTTTTTCATTAGAGATGCTTAATTCAGGCTTGCAAAACTTTAATTTTTAAGTAGCATAGTAAAATAAAAAGTTGTTTTTTTAAGGATGAAAAAAATTAAAATTAAAGTTTCAGGAGCATGACTCAAGCGCAATGAAAGAAAAAATCCTTCGTCTAAACCTATACTTTGGCCTTTTTGGTTTCATGTTTTCCGCACTTCTCCTTGTTCTTAATGTTTCTTTTATGAAAACTTGGTTCTTTTGTTTTTCCTGGTGGTTCTTTATTCTTGTAATGGACAGCATAAACTTTAGGAGAAGAAAAGCCTCGCCTCTTTCTGACTCCGTAAAGAATTTTCTTTTTTCTGCTTTCATTTCTGTTTTCGTCTGGCTTATTTTTGAGCTTTTTAATTTGAGAGTGAAAAACTGGACCTATCACGATCTTCCTGCAAACATACTTGAAAGATGGCTTGGCTATTTTGTGGCTTACGCTTCTGTCATTCCGGCAATGAGAGAGATATCCCTGTTTGTTCAAAGCTTCTTATCTAAGAAGAGACTTGCCTTGTTTCGAGTAAGAGGAGCACCGGCTCTTCTTAAATCGTGGTTTTTTTCAGGAATAATATTAATTATTTTAGCCCTTGCTTGGCCTCGCCTTTTTTTTCCTTTAGGCTGGCTGTGTCTTATTTTTCTGCTTGAGCCTTTAAATTATTGGCTAAAAAATGAAACTTTATTGAAAGATTTAGAGAAAAGGGATTGGACCCGATTCTGGAGCTGGTTATTGACCGGGCTTGTGGCCGGCTTCTTGTGGGAATTCTGGAATTTTTGGGCAGGATCTCACTGGGAATACTCCCTTCCCTATCTAAATTTTTGGAGGGTATTCCAGATGCCCGTTTTCGGTTATATAGGTTTCCTTCCTTTTGCTCTTGAGGTTTTTGCCCTCTACCAGCTTCTTTTTGCTCTGTATAAGAAATTGCAAAGGAAGGTTGTTCTCAAAAGTATGATTATTATTCTTTTGCTTCTGTTTTACGCTGGCGGTTTTTATCTGATTGACACCTTTTCTCTTATTCGTTAACTACAGGGGTTCTCCCAGATCTTAATTATTTGGTTAGCAGGGAGGCGAAGACGGGCTCGATATTATATTTCTCCACAAGATGGAAGTTTTCCCTTAGAGCTCTCAGAGTTCTTTCTGTTGGATGGCAAATGCCTACAGCTTTCCCTCTTCTCTGGGCCAAGCGGAAAAGCTCAATCATTTTCCCTTTTATATAGCCCTCACGATTTTCTCCATCAAGAAAAACGTGGCGATAGGCTGAAGGGATTCCCAGTGTTTGGGCTACATTATAAGCTTTAGATCTGCTGGTAGTGCGACTATCAACAAAAAAAAGATTTCTTTTTTTTAAAGGTCCAAGAACAATAGACATAAGAATCTCGTTGGCCGTTATTTTCGAGCCCATGTGGTTGTTAACGCCTGTGACGTAAGGAATTTGATCGAGATTGGCCTCCACCGTTTTTAGGATTTCTTCTTTACTCATTCGGGAGAGGATGATTCCCTCAATGCGGTTTCCTCTCTGGCTGTTGATGGACTCAAGAGGAAGATGAAGCATAACTTCCAACTTGTTTTGGTGAGCAATTCGAGCTGTCTCTTTGGCTAAAGGAGTGTAGGGAAGAATAGAAATTGTTAAGGGTTTATTGAGCGAGCATATATCGTTGATTGCTTTTAAACTGTAACCCATGTCGTCGATGATGATTGCCACTTTGTTCCTGGCCTTTCTTGGAGGAAGTTCTGCTTTTATTTTTTCTTTTTGGCTTGCGAAAAGAATACTCAGCCTTTGCTTTCTTTTCCCTATGACCTGCCATAGATAATAATTCTTTTCTGCGCCGAGTTGCTCTTCTTTTTCTTGGACAGAGGCGCTGACTTTATTGAATTCTTTTTCAAGCAGAGATTCCAGCTCCTTGTATTTTTTTAAGGGGAGGTCAATCATAAGGTGGAGAACTCCTTTTTTATCCCTGTACTGTTGATTTGAATCATAGGGTATCTTAAGCAAGGTTAGGCTCTTAATGACAATCTGATCCAGAGCTTCTTGACCGGGCGGAGGCTCTTGACTAGGCGGAGCTTCTTGACTCAATAAAGCTCTCTCTTTTTTAGCAAGAGAAGAAAACAGATAAGATTTTTCTCCATTTTTCCAGCCGATGTAGTCTAAACCGATTGCCGATAAGAGCACCATAAGAGAAAAGATAATAAAAGTGGAAGGAGGAATACGATTGGCCTTTTTTCTTTTCTTAGACCTTCTTTTTTGCATTAATTACATTTTAGGCTGGAGATTAAAGACTTTTTTTAAGATATGTGCTAAAGGTTTGGTCTTCCTCATTTATTTTTATATCAGGCTTAATTCCTTTTTCCCACAACTTTTCTCCTGACCTAAGGTAGAAGATTCCTGAGGTGAGCAGTAATCCACTCCCGTCATCTAGAACAAAGAAATTTTGTTTGGCCACGAGACCTAAAGTTGGAAGCCCGATGATTTTGGCCCTTTTAAATTCTTTGAGAACTCCGGCTACAGCCTCTGCCGGTCCTATTGTTGCCTGATTGGTCCAGATAACCAAGGGCAGTTTTTCAAGTTCAGCATCGTCCGGACAGGAAAGAATCTCCTTGGTTCCTCCTTTTGTTTCAAAGTAACCTATATTCGGAGATTTCAAGAAGAGATTGATGAGTTTTCTGGATTCTTCAATATCCCCTTCGTGGCAATTCCGCAAATCCAGAATAAAAGTCCTTTTCTCTGGTATTAGCCTGGGGATGATTTCTTCTCTTATCTTCCTTACGCAGGGAGGATAAAGCTGATGGATCTTCAAAATTCCGCTCGTGCCCTTTGCTTTGGCAAAGGAAAATGGCTCTTCAAATAGCAATGTTCTTTCAATATTTACCTCTTTTGTCTCCTCTATTTTGAATATCCTGAGCTTTATGGTTTTTTTATCTCTATCTTTAAGATAGAGATTTGCTTCGGTCATACTCATCGTGAGAGTTGAGCGTCCGTCAAGAGAACTGATAAAGTCGCCGATCTGGATTCCTTTTTTTTCAGCAGGGGAATTCTCGCTAATTCCGATGACCTGAGGAAAAGAGCCGTATCTTTTGTATAGGACAATTCCTATATCATTCAGGTTTGCCTCCTTGCGCTGGCTGTACCTGAGCATGCTCTCTTTGTCTAAGTAGCTGGAGAGAACGTCCAGGGAATCAACCATCCCTTTAAAGGCTCCTTTCATTGTTTTGGCTGGGTTAGCCTCTTCAATGTAATCGTTTTTGATCAATTGGATAACTTTTCCCAGCAGCTCAAAATCTTTGTCGGGAGAAAGCTTTAATAAAAATCCTGGGAGAAAGTTCTTCTCTAACAAGAAGAAGAGAGAAATGAAAACAAGGACTGTCAAAAGGAGTATTTTTATTCTTTTTCTGGTCATTTTATCCTGACACGGGTTTTTGATTTTATCATCTTCATTTCAGCCATTGCAAGGGATTAAGGGGCTTTGTCTTGAATCGAATTTCAAAATAAACGGAGTCTCCTTCTAAAGAGCCGATATCGCCAACCAATGCGATTGGATGTTCAGCTTTAACCAAGTCGCCCTTTTTGACAAGGATATCTGAGCAGTGACCATAGAGCGAATAGTAGGACATCCCGTGATCGACAATGATGAGGTTGCCGTATCCCTGGAAGTAGTCAGAGTAGACGACTTTGCCAGGATGGATAGCTCTGACAATCACATAGTTTTTTCTGGGTGAAATTTCGATTCCGTTGTTCATGGTGGTCGTCTTAAATTGAGGATGTCTCTGGAGTCCAAATTCGGTAGTGACTTTTCCCTCGATAGGCCAGGGAAGCTTCCCTTTTTTCTCATAAAGCGGAATTAAATTAATAGGGAAGGAAATTTCTTCTTTAAGTAATTTTTCTATCAAAATTAACAACTGTTGAGCTCTTACTTTTAACTCCTCTAAGGTCTGAAGATGTAGCTTTTTGTTTTTCTTTATTTCAGTTATAAGAGCTCTGTTCTTTCTTTCCTGAGCTTGTAGTTCTTTCCTTTTTTTCTCGGCATTCTTGATTAAGCGCGAGGCCTCCTTTTTTTTCGTTTGAAGCTCCTTTTCGGCTGTCTCCAGTTGATCCAAGTTTTCCATATAATTCGAGATTATTTTTCCCTGGTACTGAGCCAAGAGAGTTAAATTCTTATTCTCAGAAATAAGAGCGCCTACATTTTCTGCCTGAAGCATGAATTGGAGAAAGTTGAATTTTCCGAATTTATAGGTGGTGATGAGTATTTTCTCGATAGATTGCTTTTCCTCGCCCAGCTTTGCTTCTAGCTCGGGAATGCTTTTGTTTAGCGAGGAAAGCTCACGATTTGCTTTTTCCAATTGGATAGCATAAAGGGAGATTTCTTTTTTGATCAATCCCTTATTAAATCCAATCCTTTCCAGCCGGGACAGAGTGGTTGATTCTTTTTCTTCCCCTTCTTCTATTTTCAATCTTAACTGCTCTATCTGTTGGGAAATTTTCGCCAAGCGCTCTTGGAATTCGGAAACATCCTGCTGGCCATAGGCATCCAAAGAGATAATGAGCATCAGGATGATTGAGATACCGATAAAGCGATAAGATTTCTCGAGCGTTTTCTTGTGTAACTTCATTTTTTAAATAATACTCTCTACAATTCCGATAATCAAATATAAATGTATAAATGGGGACGTTCCCCAAAGTACCACCCTTTAATTCATTTATTTAATCAAAAAAAATATTGATAAAGGCAGCCAATTTCTAATATGAAAAGGATGGTACTTTGGGGAACGTCCCCATACTACGCGGTCTTTTAAAAGATGAAGCATTCAGGAATTTAAATCTCTCGTTTCTTTTCATAAAAATACTTGGTTGTCACTTTTCCAACCAATCCGGCTAAAAGAAGAAGAGATAACAAGTTAGGGAAAGCCATGAAAGCATTAGCTACATCTCCTACGTACCAGACTATGTAGCGGTGAGGACCCTGAATGATAGAACCGATGAAAAGCAGGGTGATGAAAGCCAGTCTGAAAGGATAGATTATCCTGACACCAAATATGTATTCCAGGCATTTTTCTCCATAATAGCACCATCCGAGAAGTGTTGAATAGCCAAAAAGAAAAGAACATAAAGCAATGATGTATCCTCCATAAGGAATGACAGAGCCAAAGGCATCTGCCGTTAGGGCCGTAGATGTTAGAGCTCTTGGATCGCCGTAGGCAGCGGTTTTGAGGTAGCTTCCGGTGATGACAATAGCCAGAGTGGTCAGCGTATTGACGACCATAGTATCAATAAAAGTCCCGGTCATAGCGATGAGCCCGTTTCGAGAGGGATCTTTGGATTTTGAGGCAGACTGGGCAATGCCCGCCGATCCCAACCCAGACTCGTTGGAAAGCAGACCTCTCCTGATGCCTTGGCTAATAGTCAGCTTAATAGTTACTCCTACCATACCTCCTCCGATAGCTTTTACAGAAAAGGCAGATGTAAAGATTGTAGTGAGAGCTGCTGGCAGGTTAATGATATTAGCCAGAATGACAACGATGGCTCCTCCGAAATAAAGAATAATCATGGTCGGAACCAGTCGCTCGGATACCCTTCCGATTCTCTTAATGCCGCCCAGAATAACCGCTCCCACAATGCCTGTGATAACCAGTCCGCTTATCCAGAAAGGAATTTGGAATTCTCTGTTAAAGACCAAGGCCATGGAATTGGATTGCATCATGTTCCCTGTGCCCAAGAGGCAGGCTACGGCACCACAGACAGCAAAAAGCATGCCCATGAATTTGGCTAGCTGCTCGTTTCTAATGCCATTACGGGCATAATACATGGGCCCACCGGACATTTCTCCCCGTATATTTTTAATCCTGAATCTGACTCCTAAAAATCCTTCAGCATACTTTGTTGCCATGCCGAAGAAGCCGGCTATCCACATCCAAACAGGAGCTCCTGGTCCACCGACAGCGATGGCCGTAGCCACCCCGGCGATATTGCCATTGCCAACAGTGGCAGCCAGGGCAGTCATCAAAGCTGCATAAGGAGAGATGTCTCCTTCTTCTTTTTCTGACTTATCCTTTCCCAGGGCTCCTCGTAGTACCATCTTCAGGGAAAGGATTAGCCTTCTAACCTGGATGAGGCGGGTGAGATAAGTCAGCAGGATTCCTGTCCCTAAAAGAAGGGCGATCATCCAGTAACCCCACATGAAATCGCTTGCCTTCGTGATGAAAATGAGTGTTTTGTCTAAAAGAGACAGGGAAATAGTGAAGTTAAGTTCCAGTGTTTCGGTTTTATCTTTTATCTCTATCTCTTCTTCGAAGGGAGTCAATTCATAAAGATCCATTTTGATGATGTATTTTCCTGGCTTGAGATCGCTGTAAATAAAATTTCCCTCGAGATCAAGAGCTGTCTCGGAAAAATATTCCTCTTCCAGGGGTTTGAGAAGAACAATCCCTTCAGTGTACGGCTTTCCTTTAGGAGAAAGGATAACCTTGCCCTTGATATCGGCCGCCTTTAGGGTTGAAAGACTCATCAGACACAGAAAAAAGAATATGATGGTTAAAGTTTTTTTCTTCATTGACTTCCTTTATCCAGAAACAAGTTTTTTTATGAAGATAAGAATAAAAATTATAGCTAGAGGAGAGAGAAACTTAAGAGAAAAAACCCAGAGAGGTTTTATCTTGAATTTATGATTTCCAGATAAAATTTCTTTGATCGCGTTTTTAACACCCCAGACATAACCAACGAACACGCATATCAACAGGGCGCCAACAGCTAAGGAGATATTGCCGAAGATAAAATCAAACTTGCCAAAGAAATCTATCTTGGTGAAAATTTTCATTCCTCCAAAGGAGAGAGCAGCAGGGACCCCTATGACAAAGGAGAGAAACCCTACTATCAGAGCTGCTTTTTTTCTCGACCATTCCCGCTCATCAACTAGATAAGCCACCGGAACTTCAAGGAGAGATATGGTCGAAGTTAATGCAGCCACGCATAAAAGTGAGAAAAAGAGAAGCGCAAAGATATAACCGCCCGGTATTTGGGAAAAGATAATAGGAAAGACCTGGAAAACAAGGCCAAAACCTCCTACATCCATTGGCTGGTGAGCAAAAGCAAGAGTGGGAAAGATTATCAACCCTGCCAGGAGGGCGATAAAAGTATCCGAGAAGGTGACCCATCCTGCCGAAGAGACGAGATTATCGGATTTAGAGATATAGCTGCCGTAAGTGATCATTGTTCCCATACCCAGGCTTAAAGAAAAGAAAGCTTGACCCAAAGCATATAGAATGACTGTGCCACTGAGCTTGGAGAAATCTGGTTTGAGATAATAGATCAGGCCTGTGGAGGCGCCGGGAAGCGTTAAAGCCCTCACAGCAAGAAAAATTATAAGAAAAAAAAGGATGGGCATCAGAACCTTAGTCCATCTTTCTATTCCTTTTTTAACCCCTTTTGAGACTATATAAGTAGTAATTCCGATAAACAGGAAAAGTAAAAAGATAACTTGAAGGGGATTAGAGGTGAATTCTGTGTATATTTTTTCAGTTAATTGACTTGTCACATCTCCACTGAAAGCCCCTGTTGCAGTCTTGACAATGTAGCCTATTGTCCATCCTGCTACGACAGAATAATAAGAGAGAATACAAACACCTGTAATTACTCCCAGATAGCCGATAAATTTCCAGGGTGAGCGGGGTTTTATATGTCCGATGGCTCCGACAGGGTTTTTCTGAGTGTGGCGTCCGATGGTCAATTCTGCCAGCATCACAGTGAACCCGATAAAAGCAACCGCCAGGATATAGACCAGGACAAAAACTGCTCCTCCATTCTGACTTACCATCGCCGGGAATCGCCAGATGTTGCCTAAACCTATAGCTGAACCCGTTGCTGCGAGAATGAAAGCGGTTTTGGATCCCCATGCTCCTCTCTTGATCGTTTCCTGGCCGTCCATTTCAGTCTCCTCTATGAAGACAAAGAAAAGAAATATTAATTTTTCCCATATCTTTTACCATAATCAGTAGATATTGTAAAAGAAATTTGTTATGGGGACGTTCCCCAAAGTGCCACCCTTTAATTCATTGATTTAATAAATATAAAAAAATATCACTTAAGGATTCCAATTTTAATTAAGAAAAAAGGGGAAGCTTCCTTTTTTTACTACTTTTTTTATAAAAAGGGTGGTACTTTGGGGAACGTCCCCTTGAATATGGAGAAAGGAGGTAGGTTAAATGCCTGCAATAGAGATAAAGCCCGATGTTTACTGGATAGGTGTAAACGACCGAACCACTGACCTTTTCGAAGGTTTATGGCCTATCACAAAGGAAGGTGTTTCATACAATTCGTATCTTATAGACGATGAAAAGAAGGCGATCATCGATTTGACAAAATCATTCAAGGGAGATGAATACCTTGATCAAATCGATGAAGTCACAGATATTTCTCAGGTTGATTTTGTAGTCATCAACCATATGGAGCCCGATCACTCCGGTCTTATAAGGACGTTGAGAAGGATTGCTCCTCGAGTCACTTTCCTGGGCTCAGCGAAAACGAAGGATATGCTGGAGAGTTTCTTTTCCATAAAAGAGAACGTTCGGGTGGTCAACGATGGAGACACTCTTTCTCTGGGCAAAAGAACTTTGAAGTTTTTTTCAACACCCTTTCTTCATTGGCCTGAGACTATGATGACCTACGAGGTCTCTCACAGGATTCTTTTTCCTTGTGATGCTTTTGGCGGATATGGCGCTATCCGAGGGGCGATCTTTGATGATGAATGCAAAGACTTTGATTTTTATAAGAAGGAAGCCCTCCGCTATTACGTTAATATCGTGGCCAGTTTCAGTGCAAGGGTTTTGGGAGCTATCGAAAAATTAGCTGATCTTCCCATTGACATTATTGCTCCATCTCACGGTCTAATCTGGCGCAAGAATCCTTCTCTTATAGTTAATCTATACAAGAATTGGGCAGAGTACGCCGTTGGAAAAACTGAGCCCGGCATAACCCTGATTTATGGCTCTATGTACGGCTTTACAGAATCCATGATGAATGCGGTGGCTCAGGGAATATCCCGGGAAGATGTTCCCCTTGAAATCTTTGATGCCTCCCGAACTCATACGAGCTACATCCTCCCTTCCCTTTGGACAAAAAGAGGGGTCATGATAGGAGCTCCCACCTATGAAGTGTCCATGTTTCCTCCAGTTGAAGCAGTGTTAAACATGGCTGCTCACAAGCACATCAAGAACAAGAAAGTGGCTTATTTTGGAAGCTACGGATGGAGCGGTGGGGCGAGAAAAAATTTGGAAAAAATTATAGAGCCACTTAAGTGGGAACTTGCCGATACCCTGGAATTTAAGGGATGCCCTACAGAAGAAGAGTTGAAAAAGGGAGAAGAATTTGGAAGACGTTTCGCGGAATTGATAAAAAAAGGGACATAAAAAGCACCCAGTTTCTTTTTTTTACTTCATCTTTTAAAGTTGAAGAGGAATATGTTAAGATACACATGGCATATTTTTCCGGGGGTACAAAATGGCCAAAACTGACTGGAAAGACGAGCTAGCAAGTTTTATGGATGACCTCAGAGTTGTCGATGAATGTAAGGTTGAAGCTCCTGAGAAATTTAATCAATTTTGCGAGTTCATTGCCGAGTCATCCTTTGAAGGTTTGTCTGAAGAGTTGAAAAACTACGGGATAAAATCCAAAGTCCGAAATGAAAAAGGAAAATCGATCGGCTTTGAGGTGAATTTTCCTAAATCGAGAGTAGATAATTTCCACTACATTATACGCCTTCCCAAAAACGCTCTGGATCTCAAGTTAAAACTGCTGATTAGAGTAAGGAAAAATAAGAAGAGTCAAATTGAGGAAAAAGAAGTGCCTTTCATGAAACATATCAAGCCTTCAGAAGTCCTGAAATTGCCCAAAGAAGAACTCATCCAAGATGTGATTAAAAACTATAAAAGATTCATTTATGAAGCTTTAATCCATCCTGAATAACGCGGGGATCAGATTTATTGTAAGGGTTTAATTCATTAATCCCACCTTTAATACAGATTTATTGTAAGGACTTGATAAATAAATGGGGCCTGGCCCCATTTATTGGGGGCCCCATTTATTCACTCCCCATTTATTCACTGGGGCAAAAGCAACGTGTTTTGGAACCATACAGCCTGAGCCTTTCTTCAATGGTCGCTGCAACTATTTCCCAAAACCTTTGTCCTGAAGATAGCAACCAGTTATCACAGAAATGGAGATGCTTACAATAATCTTTAGGTGTTTGATTTATTGTAGGGGTTTGATTCATCAAACCCACCTTTTATATTATAGAGGATTGATTCATATGATGTAGGGATTTAATTCATCAAACCCATATATTTTATTAAATGAAAAAAAATGTGTTTGATAATCAAACACCTACAGAGGATGGACCAAACTCCCACCCTAAAGGTTTAATTTATCAAATCCGAACAATTGATTTGGAGATGTTTGAAAAATCAAACCACTACATCATAAAAGGATTGAAATAAAAGGATAGATTTGTTAATTTTTGTCTCATTTAAATGAGAAATAAAAAAATAGCTCCGGGAATACTCTCCATCCAATTACTGGTTTTAATGTCTTATTCTTCCGTTGCCATGCTGATTCTGCTTTCTCTATATTTTAAAAACCTAGGAGGGAGCCCGCAGCAAATCGGCTTTTTATTGGGGGTTTTTTCCCTGTCTGCCTTTTTATCTCGCCCATTTGTTGGATGGCTCTTGAGCAGGTACAATCCCAGGAAAGTAGTTGTGGCAGGGCTCATTCTTAACCTGATCATGACAACCATGTACCTCTTCATCCAGGAATTAAATTGGTTTGTCGTATTCATAAGGATTTTTCATGGTATTGGCTTTTCCGTCTTTATTCTGGCAGCTTTATTGATTGCTGTTTTGATAACCCGTGAGGATGAGAGGGCTTATGCCATCGGGGTTGTGTCCACAGGTTTTATGCTTCCTCTCCTGGTTGTTCCTTTTATGGGAGAGGGAATTATTGAAAGATTTGGCTTCTTCTCCTTTTTTCTCTGTGCTATTTTCCTGGCTGCGATTCCGCTCTTGTATGGCTTCTTCTGGAAAGTCAAACTTCCTCGATTTCATGAAGACTCAGGAGTCAAAAGTGTTAGCTTTCTTCGTCTTCTAAGGCGGAGAAAAATTTGCTTGATTTTTTTTCTAACCTTTGTCTTTGAGATTGGCCTTAGCTCCAGCTTGAGTTTTGTTCCTCTTCTTGCCCACGAAGAATCTCCCATGCGGGCTGGCTATTTTTATACTTTCCTGAGCTTGACCGCTGTGTTTATGCGGCTTTATGGTGGAAAACGATTTATTTTTTGGGGTAGCCCGAAATTACTTCTTCCTGCTTTTTATTTTATTTCCGGAGGAGGGATCTTAATCTATTTTGCTTCCAACAATATTCTCCTCGGACTCTCTGGTGTTATCTGGGGGATTGGAGTTGGAATTCTTTACCCTCATCTAACTGCACTCGTTGTCGAGGGAGTTGCTTTTCGAGAACAAGGGAAAGTTTTGAGTCTTTTTGCATCTTCTGTAGATTTAGGTTTTGCCTTTGGCCCGCTATCCTTCGGTTGGGTCTCCCAGTACTTTGGGCTAAAAGAGGCCTTTATTATTTTTGCTTTTTTTATTTTTCTTTCCTCATCTATCCTGATTTTATGGGGGAAATCCTCCCTGTTTAAAAAAAGCTAAAAGAAAGGCTCAGGCCTTTATGCTCAAAAGAAAAAAAGCAGCCTGTTCCCTTTTTGCAGAAAGTGTTCTGAGTTAGAAACGCCAGATAAGACGTGATTTCTCCCGCTTATCCAGGCGAGTTATTCCTTCATTCTTTGCCGCCTCTACGGCCTCGTTAAACTCCCCTTGGGTGATTCTTCTGCTTAGAGGAGAGCTGTGAGAGATTTTGCCGCAGGGATAAAACTGGTCCATGATGTTAACATAGGTGTTCTTCGAGATTTTCTGAGCCAGGAAATGCATTACTTTTTTTGTTCCAGCCAATCCCTGGGGAAGAACAAGGTGTCTCACTAAAAGTCCTTTAAGGGCTATTCCTCTCTCATCCAGGAGGAGATCTCCTGCTTGACGATGCATTTCCTTAAAGGCAAGCTTTGCCATCTCAGGATAGTCAGAGGCTTGTGAGCATTGTTCACCCACCTTGCCATCAGCATATTTGAAATCAGGCATATAAATATCAAAGACTCCGTCCAAAAGCTTCAGAGTCTCGACGGAATCATAACCTCCTGTGTTATAGACAAGGGGAACTTTAAGCCCCCTTTCCACTGCTACAGGAAGGGCCTTCAGAATTTGAGGAACATAATGGGTGGGAGTGACAAAATTGATGTTGTGGCAGCCCATCATTTGCAGTTCAACCATCATCCTGCCCAATCTTTCAAACGATATCTCCCGTCCTTCCCCGCCATGACTTATAGAGTAATTCTGGCAAAAAAGGCATTTTAGGTTACAGTGAGTCATGAAAATCGTACCTGAGCCATGATGGCCAACGAGCGGTCCTTCTTCTCCGAAGTGGGGGGAGTAGGAAGAGACCTCAGGAAGTAACCCTGCGCCACAGAATTTTTTTTCTCCTTTGATTCGGTTCACCCCGCAGTTTCGAGGGCAGAGGCTGCACTTCTCCAGTAATCGGAAGGCCTTCTCAATTTTTGCTGGAAGCAGCCCTTCTCGGTGTGTCTTAAGATAGGCTGGTTCAAAATTTTTTGGCTGCACGTTCTTCAAAAGCAATTATAACAAATTTGAGGTCAGACTTTGCCAATTTTAATTTTTTTTGAATGTTCAACATTTGGTTGTATTTTTTGGTTAGAATAATTAAAGTTATCAGAGTCTGATCCCGATGAGTGCAAAATCTGGCTCTTTATACAGCAGGATTCCTCGACTGGAACAAATTCCCTACCTTATCCATGGCTTCGGAATAAGAAAATGGAAAGAGGATGATTACCAAAATAGACCCGAGTGGAAGGATTTTAAGCTCGCCTTCCTTGATCAAATTCACTCCGATATTATCCAAGTAATAGATAATATTCCCGAAGAGAAATTAAAAGGAGATGCAATGATCACTAGCCTCCCCTTTCTCCTTCTCATCATAAAAACAGCTGATTGCCTTCCAGTTATTATTGTGGATGAGTCCCAGAAAGTGGTTGCTGCTGTCCACTGCGGGTGGAGAGGGACATCTAAGAGAGTGGTTCAAAAGGTTATCCAAAGGATGAAAGATCTTTACGGCTGTCATCCCTCATCGCTTCTTGCGGCTTTGGGTCCTTGTATAGGACATGAATGCTATGAAGTTGGGGAGAATGTCTATCATAGCTTTGAGCAAGAAGGTCTTTCTACAGGGTCTTTTCGAAATCATCCTCTACGACGGAGAAAATATCTCTTCGATCTAAAAGGAGCAAATCTCTCTCAAATGGTCAGCGTAGGAGTAGAGGAGAAGAATGTTTTTTCCACAGACATCTGCACTCATTGCCATGAGAACCTTCCCTCATTCCGAAGAGATAAGGACAAGGCGGGCAGAACACTGAGTTTTATAGGAATGTCATCTTAGGAAAGAATCTCAAGCTCCGTTATGCATGATTATTAAGGCCAAGGTTTTGGGGAATATCTGCAGCGACCATTGAAGATTTAGCCTTCGGAATTCGCTCTTCGAGGGGAGTCCACG
>SOIV01000013.1 GCA_004377005.1 Candidatus Aminicenantota bacterium
GCGAGCGGTTTCGAACTTGACCTGGGAAAGATATTTACTATGAGCTCTCAGATAAGTCAATCCCTGCTCACAGAGAAAATCAAGCCAGTTCCCGTGGGCTGTTTCATCCATGAGTTCAGGTGTCTCCTCGACAAAGGTTATCTTGCGCCGCGTTGACAATTTGCTCTCGCTGGAAGATCGTCTCTTTATGTAAAGATTAACTCCATCGTATAGTTCAAGGTAATTCATATGGGGCTGCCAGCGAGAGGCCCAGCGGTAATAGCGGTCATAAAATTTATTGTTAGAAGAACTTATTTTTTCATTCGCGTTCATTTCATCTGTGATAAATTTCCTCAGTTCCTCTCCTGCTTCCTTCCATCTTTTGTAAATAGGAAGAGAAAGGCTCCTGTAATAAGAAAACCAGCCGCGAGGAATCCAGTAGTCACGGAAGAGATAGGGAGAATAATTGGAGAATTGCTGCACCCATTCATGGGAAGGATAACCGTGGAGGTTGAGGTAGACATCGGGAAGCCAGCGGTTATAAAGATTACGCCTTACTTTTGCTTCAGGAAGGAGCGGCTTGGGTGCGTTGACCTGATGGCCGACATCTATGCCAAGAGCACTGTATCGCCCAGCATGAAGGCTGTGGAAAGGAGTTAATTTTTGAAGTTCATAGGCCAACTCTGCTCCGTCAGGATTTTCCATCGGATGAATCACATAATTTATCTTTTTTACATATTCCTGGTGTGTTTTATCTTTTGCCAGGAGTTCAGCATATTTTAAGACGTAATTTGTAGAGGAGACTTCATTGGCATGCTGCCGAGCGCTCAGATAAAGTGTCGGCTTGAAGGTGATGAGGCGGGGAAGGGATGTGTATTTTTCTAGAGGAGTGAATATCTCCAATACAGGGATTTTTCTATTCTCGTAAGACCTGCCAGCAATATAGCTGAGGATAGAATTGAAGTGGCTTAGACGGTGGACGATGTCCAAACACATCTGGGGTGATATGATCTTGTCTGTGGGGACTATTAACTTATCTTTCAGCTGGGTCAAAGGAATAATTTCTCTCTCAGGTGCTTTTCTCGGAGATACGAGAAGAGGTTCTTCCTTTTCAAGTTCCTTATATCGGATTTTTATGGTTACCCTCTCGAGGCTTGGATAACTAAAGGACTGGATGATGCCTTCACTCAATAGGCGTCTGTATGAATCCATAAGATCAATGAGCATCAGATATTCAGCTTCCTTTTCAACCTTCACCTCTATTATCAAATTTTCAATTCTTTCTTTTTGGCCGTTATAAACAAAAGATGGGACTCGCAGTGCTTTGGGTTTGATCGAGGGGAAGACAATTTTTTTACTGTATTCTTCTTTCCCTTTCTCTTTCCATATCAGATTAAGCTGCGGGCTCCGAGCCTGCCAGTCTTCAAAGATAACTTTTATTTTTCCCTTCCCACCTTCCAGAGAAGGGTGAATTAGAGGAAGAACATTCCCCGGTGCCGAGTAGCGCGAGGTATCCTCTGGAGCATCCTTTTCCTCTATCTCAACATCTGTGATGCCCCTTAAAAAGTCGAGGGTGTCAAAATAAATTTCATCATGAATGGCCTCCAGGCTGCTTACAATTTCTTCATCCAATCCTAATTTATAATCAGGCTCGCTGAACCACATCTCTATAAGGATTCTTTTAAAGTAAGGCTGTTTGGAAAATTTGGGCTCGTTTCCTGTCTTCTTCATAACATAGGAATAGACAGCAGGAAGAATTTCATCCTGATAGTATTCCCAGAATCTTTCGAGGTCGCATTTTAGGGATTTATCCAGAACAGTTTCTCTCCCTTTTTCTATTTTTAACCAGCCTGTGGTGATTGTAACTTTTCCCCATTCAGGAAGCACTTTGAGGAAGATTGCTTCTCTTATTCGGGGAGAGAAGCTTTTCTTCAATAAGACTGTGCCTTTCTCATCGAAAGCTAGAACTTCGTAGACAGGATCTTTTTCCTTTTTTAGCTCAAATTCAATCCTCTCAAGAGGAAGATTGGCTTCTTTGGAGAGGATTTCATCAACAGGATAAAGTTCCTGGAGCCATCGATAGGGCTCGGAGTAAAATCGCTTGAGCTTGCTCAGGTTTTCTTTTTCTTCAGCAAAGCGGATTGTCAGGCGACTGATATTTTTACCGCTTAGAGAGGGGAGAATTTCCTCTAAAAGCCAGAAGAATCCCTGCTTATAAGCCGAGAGAACCTTGACTTCGAATCCAGCGATATTGGTTTGGCGGAGAAGTTTCTCGATCTGCATTTTTATTTTTTCTCTAACTTTTGGCGACTCGCTTAGACCCAAGTTTATTTTCAGAGGAAGTTTGGAGCCTTCGAGTGTTTTTATTTTCTCTTGAATCAATTTGAATGCCTCATCTCCCTCCCAGGTAAACTCTTTTTCTTTTTCAAAAATTGTTTTACTTTCCCTGAGCTCGAAACTCTTGATTTCTAAATTTTCTGGATGAGCTGAATTTTCAAAAAACTTCCTGGTATATTCTTCGAATTTTCGATTCTTTTGAGGTAGATAGAGTTCAACTTTAATGGACTCGAAAACTTTGCCCTTTATATCCTCGGCAAGTTTTTCCATCTTATGGTCGAAGTACGCTTCGGCACTGCCTTTTTCTCCCTTAAAGAATCCCTCTAAATCAGAAGGCACATCAGCAATTTGAGGATTGCCTTCTTTGTAGTCATCAAAATAGGGAAAGGTTTTGCTCAGGAAGGTCAATATTTTTTCCAGCCCAAATCTATCTGCTCCGACAATCACTAATGCATTGGATTTATTGAAAGCTTCAGGAACTACTTTTGCCATCCCCCAGCTTTTCTGCAAAGATGGTATCTTTAATTTCCCCTTTTTGATCAGTTCTTTATTGAGGATGTTATCGTGACCAATAAGGACTGGAGAGACTAATGCCTTTTGTTCTTCAATTTCTTTGTCCAGGAATAGAATAGGGAAGGAAGCTCCGGCTGTGTTTAAAACCAATCTTGATGCCAGTTGGGCTGAGCCCAAGAGGCCTGAATTTTGAGGGATGATGAGAGATGTATCAAGTTTGTCCAAAATACCGTCCTTATCAGTATCAGAATAGAATCCTTTGGCAGAGAATAAGCTGAGCAGGTCAAAATTCTTTCCGTTAGAGTGCGGCTTGATGGGAACTTTATAGGAAGGAGTGAGAATTCTCTTAGGGTATCCCATACGCTGCAGAATGATTTTGGAGATTTCATTCCCGGAGCGAAGTTCAAAAGTTATCTGAGCACAGCCTGGATAAGAGAGAATCTCCGGGCTCAGTCCTTTTTGGTGCTGATGGCGAAGAGATTCGAGGTCTTCGAATGCTTTATCTTTTCGTTTTTTATCCGAAAACTCTATCTCGACTACTAGATTTCTTATCTCGCCTGAGCGAAACTTCAATCTTCTTAAAGATTGATGAGGTGATTTTGTTTGCGGGAACTCGTAAAAAGCTTCTTTGATAGTTATCCTTTCAGGTTTTGTATCTTTTTTTTCAAGGAATTGAGTTAAATCCTTCTCCAAAGAAAAATAGGTTACTCCTTCGTCTCGTCCCCAGATTTCCCATAGATAGGGCCATCTGAGAAAAAAAGAGCGGCCTGCTCGCAGGAGCGCTTCTTCTGAGCCTGCAGTTAAAACCACCAGCGGCTTATTTTTATAATAGAGGAGAGAGACGAGTCCCTGATTATATTCGAGCTTGGGAAGATTTATTTTCCTTGCCTTTTCCAACTTTTTTATAAATTTTAGGTTTGTGCCGATAAGAATCGGATTCTCGAGATTTTGTATGTTTTTAACTTCTGATTCTTTTTTCACGAGGGAGAAATCAATGACGAGACTCTCCAGATTAGCTCTGGCAGCAATATCTCCAGCTATTGCAAGCTCATGAGCTGTGGGCATGTCTGGGATGATGATATGGAGAGAGACTTTTTCTCCCAAATTATCCTTGTCTAAGTCTTTGATGCCTTTACCAAGAAGATATATTTGAGAAAGGCTGGTTGTTTCTGCTATCCCTCGAACACAGAAGGCGAGCATAATCGAAAGGAAGAGAACTTTTTTTTTCATTTTTTCTCCTTTTTATAAGGTTCTTGATTTATTCTTATATTGTCAATAGGAAATATATTTAATAGTTGAAGATAATACTATATATTGTATAAATAAATAAAGAGGTTACATATATTGATTTTTTCTTCATATCGTGGTAAATTTTTATATACGCTTTTATAGGAAAAAGCCAGCAAATGCACAGCGCCTCTGTCAAACCCCTGAAGTATATTATTATAATCATTCTTTTTTTGTGTATTTTTTGGGCGGCACCGGCTGAATTTGGAAAAGAGCAGACTTTTTTTCATGGATATCTGATCCAGAAACCCATAGTAAAAATAGGACTCGGCGTAAATCTGCGAAGCATAAACATTTGTTCTTCTTCTGGAATGAAGGTATACGAGGTCAACGCAAGTTACAAACTTTTGGCTGATGACGCAGATGAGGTCTATATAAAAGGTCGGAGGGAAAAATTAACCGAAAAATTTGTCATCCAGGTTGCCCAGAGTAAGAAAAGGGAAGAGGCAGAGATAATAGCTCAAGATCTAAGGCAAAAGATTAAAGCCAAGGTTTATGTTGTTGAGAATGCTGAGAATGAAATTTCTGGAGTTTTTTTAGTCAAGGTTGGAGATTTTTTAACGAGAGGCGACGCATTGAGTTTCATCAAGAAACTGAATGAAATTGGAATTGCGGAAACCTGGATTTTGCGAGAAGAAATCACAGAGGAAGAGTCAAAACTTCTCTGGATTCTTGTAAATGATGAGCTGAAGGGCTTAAGTGACAATGCGGCTCTTTATTTTGTTCCCAGCAATCCCCAGAGCTTTCTCACCTTTAACGGACGAGATTACCGGGGTATATTTGTTCTCAGAGCCTCCCCCAAAGGTATTGTCCTGATCAATACTTTAAACCTTGAGGATTACTTAAAAGGTGTTGTTCCTAGCGAGCTTTCTCCCTATACCTACGGCGAACTTGAAGCCCATAAAGCTCAAGCTGTAGCCGCCAGAACGTATGCAATCAGAAGCTTAGGACTGAATAAAGAACTAGGTTTTGATCTTGTTGCTTCGCCGAAAGCTCAATTTTACCAAGGAATGAGCGCTGAGCATCCTCTGAGCAGCAAGGCTGTAGAGTTAACATATGGAGAGGTTGCCCTTTACAGAGGGAGGGTAATCAATGCTCTTTATACAAGTACTTGTGGAGGAATGACAGAAGATGTGGAAAACATCTTCACCGGTCCTGCTCTGCCCTATTTGAGAAGCGTAGAGTGTGTTTACGAAAAGAAGAATGAGTGGTTGCTGAAGAGCAGAAATATGATAGAGCCTATTCATATGAGCGGAAAAAATATCAGTCCAGAAATTGCCTTTCTCATAAGTTTAAAAGTGATTCCTCCAGAAATAAATCCTGATTATTACAGAGAGGAGGGTTCTTTTACAGAGGTGACAGGCTGGATCAGGAATGCCCTGGATTTACTGGGAAGAAAGAATGACAAGTTCAATCCTGAAGCTGCCCCCTTGAATTTTGTAACTCTTGGGAATCTTATTATTGATGCCTTTGATTGGCATAACAGAGTGGAAAATTTGCTGCACGACACAGAAAAAGATTACATCATGAAAGGTTTTAAAAACCTGAAAAGCAAGGAAAAAGATAGTCTGGCTTATCTCATTCAGGCAGGAATATTCCCGTCCTCGGAGGCAATCCTAAATTTGGAAAGACTCCTTTCAAGAGGAGAGCTGGCTTTTTGCCTGGGGAAGGTCATCCAAAATTATCAAAATATAGCTCACCGGGGAATTTTCAAATCGCTCAACAAAGATACGATTGAATTAGAGGAGGAGAAAGAAAAGAAACAGTTCATACTCTCCCCCGACCTTTTTATATTGAGAAATGACGGAAGCGATTACTTTTTTGCTTCTCATGTTTATATCCTGGCAGGGGATGAGGTAAGGATAATCGAAAGGGAGGGAGAAGTCCGGTTGTTGGAAGTTATCTATCCTTCTCATTCAAATATCATGGACAGGAGTTCGCCTTTCAACCGCTGGGAGTTAAGAATATCACGGGAGGCATTGGGGAAAAGGATAAATAAGTATTATCCGGTAGGCAAGCTTGAAGATATTATTCCTCAAAGGAGAGGAAAGTCCCAGAGAGTTGTTGAGGTTTTAATCAAGGGCGGGGAGACTCAGACTGTTGTCAAAGGCTTAAGAATTCGGAGAGTTTTGGGCCTCAAGGAAACACTTTTTGTAATAGACAGAGAATATGATACGGAAGGCCGTGTCACGCATTTCACATTTTATGGAAGAGGATTTGGACACGGAGTTGGCCTCTGTCAGGTAGGAGCTTTTGGAATGGCGCAGGCTGGAGCTGGTTATAAGGAGATATTGAAAAAATATTATCGTGGTATTAAAATAAGCAAAAAATATTAGTCTGGGATGAGGAGTAAACGATTGGATAAAAAAAATTTGAAAGAAGATCTTATTGAATTGGTCAAAGATAAGTCGTTAACAACAGGTGTTGTGCGGGTCCTTACTTCTGGAAGGACGAGTAATTATTATATCGATGCCAAAATGACAACTCTTGACCCAAAGGGAGCCTTTCTTACCGCGCGGATGATTCTGGATATACTCAAACCTTTTGATATTGACGCTATCGGCGGTTACACTTTGGGAGCAGATCCTATTGTCAGCGCTGTTGCTGTACTGAGTGCTGAGACAGAAAGGCCTTTGCCCGCCTTTATTGTTCGTAAAGAGCCAAAAAAACACGGAGAGCGGAAAATGATAGAAGGCCCTTTCGAAAAAGGCTGGAAGGTGGCTGTGGTTGATGATGTGGTGACAAGCGGAGGATCAACATTAAAAGCATGCCGAGCAGTGGAAGAAGAAGGAGGGAAGGTAGTTTTGACTTTGACTTTAGTTGATCGTCTTGAAGGAGGGAGGGAAAACTTGGAAGAGAAAGGTTACAAGTTTATTTCCCTTCTTACCCGGGATGATCTCCTGAAATAATAGCCTCCAGTAACTCG
>SOIV01000053.1 GCA_004377005.1 Candidatus Aminicenantota bacterium
GAGAGTTTTAGTATATGTGAAGCGGAAAAAGGTTTTAATTGAGGAGTAAAGAAATGAAAAACAACAATCAACTTAAATTTAAACCATTTATTTTTATTTTTTTCTTTGTTCTTTTTAACGTTTTTGTAGTTGACCTCTTTGCCGACGGATTTATCGTCCCCGTGCCACGTCCCAGGGAGAGGATTCCTCCTTTAACCGTCAAATACCACCGGGTAAATGTTGAGATCATAAACCAGGTAGCGAAAACTTCCATTGATCAGGTTTTTATCAACAATCACAACCGAGATATTGAAGGAATCTTTATTTTCCCTCTGCCTGAGCGAGCCTCTATTTCTGAGTTTTCGATGTACATCGGAGGCAAAAAGGTTGAAGGAGAAATCCTGGACCGGGATAAAGCGCGCCGGATCTATGAAGATATTGTCCGGAGGATGAAAGATCCTGCTCTTCTTGAATATGTAGGGCGCAACATGTTTCGAGCCCGTGTTTTCCCGATTCCTGCTAATGGAGAGAAAAGAATCCAACTGTCATACACTGAGATTATCAAGGCTGAGAGAAATCTTATCCGCTATGTTTATCCTTTAAACACAGAGAGATTTTCCCTCCATCCCCTGCAGGAGGTAACTATCTCAGTCGAAATTAGCTCAAAGATTCCTCTTTCCAATGTTTATTCGCCTTCCCATAACGTTTCTGTGAGGAAGGAAGGAAAAAACAAAGCAAGAGTGAGCTTTGAAGGAAAAAACATCAAGCCGGAAAAGGACTTTATTCTTTATTATTCTCTGTCCGAAGATGATATCGGGCTTTCATTCATGAACTGGAAAGGTCCAGAAGATAATTATTACATGCTTTTAGCCTCGCCCTCTTATGTGGGTAAAAAAGAAAAGATCCTCAGCAAGAATCTTATTCTTGTCCTTGACAGTTCTGGAAGTATGAGCGGGAAGAAAATCAAGCAGGCCAAAGAAGCAGTGCGTTTTATCATTAATCATTTGGATAAGAAAGATAAATTCTCTCTCGTGGATTTTGATGATGGAGTGAGCTTGTTTTCTTCTGAGATTATTCCTGCTAGTCGAGAAAATATAGAGAGAGCTCTTCGCTTTGTGGATGATGTAGAAGATTCTGGAGGAACCAACATAAACGATGCCCTGCTTCAAGCATTGGAGATGATTGAGCCTGGAGAAAGACCTAACTATATTCTTTTTCTCACCGATGGCCTGCCTACAGTAGGCATTACCGGTACTGCAGAAATATTGAGGAACATCAGTAAAGCCAATGAGCTTAAGACCCGTATAATCGTCTTTGGAGTTGGCTACGATGTCAACACCGAGCTTTTAGACAGGATTTCTTCTGATAACAGGGGAACTTCGGTTTATGTGGCTGAGGACGAAAATCTTGAAGTTGCCGTATCAAATTATTATGAAAAAATATCATCGCCTGTTCTTTCTGATTTGAAGATCGATTTTAAAGGCATAGAAGTGAGAGACACTTATCCCAGAGTGATGCCTGATCTGTTTAAAGGCTCGCAGCTGGTGTTGGTAGGAAAGTATACAGGCAAAGGCAAAGTGATAGTGGCCCTTTCCGGAAAAGTAGGGAAGCAAGCCAGGAGATTTATCCTCAGGGATCAAGAGCTTGTCAAAGCGGAATCCTATAATTTTCTCCCGCGTCTCTGGGCTGCGAGAAGGATAGGCTATCTTATCGAAGAAATTCGATTCCAGGGAGCAAATAAAGAGCTCATCGACGAGGTAAAAAAACTTGGATTAAGATACGGAATCGTAACCCCTTATACTTCCTTTCTTGTTACTGAGAAAGAGAGACGTTCCCTTGATATGGCAGCCCCGGAGGCAGAAGAAGCTCTTAAAGCTCGCAAAGTGACCGGCGTTGGTGCAGTGAAAATTGCCAGGGGCGCACAGAAATTAAAAGCAGTAGCTCAGGCTCCTCAGGTTGTTTCGCAGATGATAAAATATAAAGAGGACAAGACTTTTTACCTGAAGGATAAATACTGGGTGGACAGCCGCTATGAAGAAGAGAGCCCTGTAAAAGAGGTTCGTTTTAATTCAGAGGAATATTTTCGTCTTCTTTCCGCAAAGCCTGGAATCGCGAAATATCTTTCTGTTGCTAAAAAAGTTATAGTCAATTTTGAAGGAGTGAACTACAAGATAATCGATACTGAAGATACACA
>SOIV01000025.1 GCA_004377005.1 Candidatus Aminicenantota bacterium
TGGATGAAGTGGTTGCCCCCGATTCCTGCGATGTCTCCGTCTCCGCTGAAGACAATGACTTTCAACTCGGGATTTGCCAGTTTTAATCCAGTGGCAAAGGGAACAGCTCGGCCGTGGGTAGTATGGAAAGAATCAAGCTTCACGTAGCCAGCTACTCTTCCAGTACATCCTATTCCGGATACAATGGCGGTCTTATCCAGGTCGATTTTACTTTTCCTCAGAGCCTCGGCAAAAGAAGTGACAACAGTTCCTATCCCACAGCCAGGGCACCAGATGTGGGGGATTCTGTCCATCCTCAGTAAACCTTCCATAGGGTTTTTTTCTTCGAGATGGTCTTCTTCTTTCATTTTGAAGCCTCCTTGATGGCTTTGAAAATATCATCTGGATCGTGGACCCAGCCACCGCAGTGAGGAACATGGATGGCCGGAGCTTGGCCTTCAGCGCACCGTTCCACTTCTCGGACAATTTGACCATAATTTATCTCAGGAACGACGAATGCCTTTATTTTCTTTGCCAGCTCTTTTATTCGCTTCTCAGGGAAAGGCCAGACAGTAATAAGCCTTATCGTCCCCACTTTTATACCTGCTTTTTTTGCCTGCTGGACAGCTCTTGTCGTAACTCTTGAGGTGATTCCGTAGGAGATGACTATGATTTCAGCGTTGTCTGTCTCATCTTCTTCAAGTTTGATGATTTTATCGGCATTCATTCTGATTTTTTCCACCATATGACGGACGCAAACATCCTGGCATTCTGCGTTGATAACAGGGTAGCCGCGTTCATCGTGAGTTAAGCCTGTGGTGTGGAAGCGGTAGCCGTCACCAGCCTTGACCATAAAGGGAATCATGTCTTTATCAGGCTTGTAAGGCAGATATTTATCCTTTGGGCCTTTGAACCATTTCCTTTCGACAAGTTCAATTTCCTCAGCTGGAGGAATAACAACCTTCTCATGCATATGTCCCACACATTCGTCTGTCATGACAAAGGCAGGAACACGATAGATTTCGGATAGATTGAAAGCCTCGATGGTGAGGTCGAAACATTCCTGAGGAGAATCAGGGCAGAGGGCGATTATTTCATAATCACCGTGGGACCCCCATTTGACCTGCATCATGTCCTGCTGACCGGTCAAGGTGGGAAGTCCTGTAGAAGGACCTCCTCTTTGGACATTGGCAATCACAAGAGGAGTTTCCATCATGCAGGCTAATCCTATGTTCTCCATCATCAACGAAAAACCGGGTCCAGAAGTAACGGTCATGACTTTCTTCCCTCCCCAGGAGGCTCCTATCAGAGCTGCCATGGATGCGAGTTCGTCTTCCATCTGGATAAAAACTCCTCCCACAGATGGAATTCTTTCAGAAAATCTTTCAGCCGTTTCTGTGGAAGGAGTGATAGGATAGCCGGCAAAAAAACGGCACCCAGCCGCCAGAGCCCCTTCAGCAAGAGCATAGTCTCCGTCTAAATAATGGGCTCCGGTTAAGACTCCTTTAGGATCTGCTTTCACCTTTTTCACCTTCTTCCTCCTCTTTTTTAAGAGTGACAAATATGGCAAACTCAGGACAAATTGTCTCGCAGAGCTGGCAGTAAAGGCAATCATCCTCATTCTTGATATAGGGAGGATGATAGCCCTTTACATTGAATTCTTCAGACATCTCGAGCACATCTTTGGGGCAGTATTCCACACAGAATTTACATCCTTTGCACCTATCCTTATCAATATGGACTTTGCCCTTTTTTTCTTTTAAATCGCCGAAATAAACCATTTGTTCCTCAGAGTAATCCTTTTTCTCTCAAAATGGGCTTAGGGTCAATATAATGGAGATCTAACCTTAAATCTTTCTCAGGACAACCCAGAGCAAGAGCCATTACCTGGGTGAAATAAAGGATTGGGATATTCTTGAACTCGGGATATTTCTGGACAGTTTCTTTCTGACGGTAGTCGAGATTGAAAGCACAGAGAGGACAGCTCACAGAAACTAGCTCAGCGCCCTGGGATTGAGCCGAGGTGAGGATGTGGTATGTTCTATCGGCCACGTTTTCAGGTTTATCGACAGTTTGGTATGAAGCACAGCATTCAGTTTTATAAGGAAAATCTATGGCGTCTGCACCCAAAGCAGTCATGAGATTTTCTAAAACAGTCGGATTTTCAACATCGTCGAGAC
>SOIV01000055.1 GCA_004377005.1 Candidatus Aminicenantota bacterium
CGCAATGACATAAAACCCCGTCACTTTGGCACAAAGCATAATAATTAGGCTAAAACTTTACCTTAACAGGTTCTCTGGCTTCCTCTTCTTCAATCTCGAAGTACTCTTTCTCTTTAAAATTAAAGCTGCTGGCTATTATGTTGGAGGGGAAAACCTGCTGTCTGAGGTTAAATTTCATCACAGTATCATTATAGAATTGTCTCGCATAGGCGATTTTCCCTTCTGTTCCTGCCAGCTCTTCCTGAAGCATCAGAAAATTCTGGTTCGCCTTGAGATCAGGATAATTTTCAACCACAGCAAAAAGAGACTTCAAAGCGCCAGTCAGCATATTCTCGGCCTGTCCTTGTTCTTTAACCGTTCCTGCATTTATGGCTTTGGAGCGCGCTTCAGTGACCTTCTCAAAGGTCCCTCTTTCGTGTTTGGCATAGCCCTTTACTGTCTCCACCAGGTTCGGAATAAGGTCATATCTTCGCCTCAGCTGAACATCCACCTGAGCCCAGGCATTATTACTCCTATTTCTCAGGGTAATTAATCTGTTATAGATTCCAATAACAAACACCAGAAGAACGCCAAAGGCGATAAGAAAAAACAATATGATTTCCATGTCTTTCTCCTAACAAGATTTCGAGAAATTCCTTATCTTCAATAATAAACTATTTCAAAATACAAAAGTCAAATATTTGATTCATCCTAAACAGTCGAGACAGTCTAGCAAATCAGGCAAATAAAAACAATCTCATGATTAATCCTAAAAGAATTGACAGCACTGGCAGACAGTGATATATTCTTATTTCTTTTCTAAATAAGGGAAATAATTTCTTCAAACATTATAAGGAGGTTGTCTCAATGTCTTCATTAAAAGAAAAATTTGCTTCATCACTAGAACCCATGCGCGCAAAGGTTAAGTCGTTCGTCAAAGAACACGGTGATACAAAGATCTCAGAAGTTACAGTGGCTCAGGCCTACGGCGGAATGCGCGGAGTAAAATGCATGGTCACCGAAACATCGGCTCTCGATCCCGTTGAAGGTATCCGATTTCGCGGCTTCAACATCCCCGAGCTTCGAGAAAAATTGCCGAAGGCTCCGGGCGGTGAAGAACCTCTTCCCGAGGGGATATTCTATCTGCTTCTTACCGGCGAACTACCGACTGAAGATGATGTCAAGGAAATCACCGAAGAATGGCGAAAACGCAGTCCCCTCCCTGACTATCTCATCGATGTTCTCAAAGCCATCCCCAAAGATACGCACCCGATGACCCAGTTTTCACAAGGCATTCTTGCCCTCCAAAAAGAGTCCATCTTCGCTCAAAAATACAGAGAGGGATTAAGCAAGATGGAATACTGGGACCCAGTGTACGAAGATGCGATGAACGTTCTGGCCAAACTGCCCCTTATTGCCTCTTACATTTACCGCAAAACTTACAAGAACGATGAGCATATTCCTGCTGATCCCAATCTTGACTGGGGTGGAAATTTTGCTCACATGATCGGAATCGAGGACGAAAAATTCAAGGAACTCATGCGCCTTTACCTCGTCATTCATAGCGACCATGAAGGCGGGAATGTCTCTGCTCATACCACACACCTTGTTGGATCTACCCTTTCTGATGCTTACTACTCCCTGTCTGCAGGTATGAATGGATTAGCCGGGCCTCTCCACGGACTGGCTAACCAGGAAGTACTCCGCTGGATCATGGAAGTAAAGGAGGACTTAGGAGGAGTTCCGGACAAAGAACAACTGGTGAAATATCTCTGGGACACCCTGAATGCAGGAAAAGTCATTCCAGGATACGGACATGCGGTTCTCCGTCAAACAGACCCCAGATACATGGCTCAGCGAGAATTCGCCCTCAAGCACCTTCCCGATGATGAAATCTTCAAAGTTGTCAGTGCCATCTACGAAGTTGCCCCTGATATTCTAAAGGAACACGGCAAAGCAAAAAATCCCTGGCCCAATGTCGACGCCCACTCTGGCTGTCTCCTCCTCCACTATGGAGTCACAGAGTATGATTTCTACACAGTGTTCTTCGGAGCATCCCGTGCCATCGGCGTTCTTGCCTCGCTGATTTGGGACAGAGCCCTTGGGTTGAGCATCGAAAGACCCAAGAGTATCACTACAGATTGGATAGAAGCGCAGATTAAGAAGTAAGCGACTAA
>SOIV01000104.1 GCA_004377005.1 Candidatus Aminicenantota bacterium
TCCTTGGAAGAAAGTTTTTCAAAATCTTGAATTTCTTTTTTTCCCCAGACCTGAACGGATACACTGCCTTTCCCCCCCACTTTTCTAGAAAAATAATTTTTTTTAAATGCCGGTCTCAGCTTCAGTAAATCCTTTGTTCTCTCGAAAAAATCTTTGACATCGAGATTGTTATCCATTTAGTTTCTCTTCTTCTTCTCTGATAACATCCAAGACGGCACTGATATTTTTGGCTTTAAGAATTTTCTTTGCCAAAGAGCTTGACTTCCGGACAAGGTGAGCTATGGCTGCTAAAATTTGAAGGTTCATGCTTGGATTATCCGGAGAAGACACGACCATAAAAAAAATATGAGAAGGCTTTCCATCTAAGGAACAAAAATCCACATTTTTCTTCGAAATGGCCAGCATAACGACTGGATTTTTCACTCTTTTTATCTTGCAGTGGGGAATGGCAACACCCTCTCCAATAGCCGTGCTCCCTAGTTTCTCTCTTTGAACGAGCTTTTCGTACAGTTCCTTTTCTTTAGAAACTTTGTCTTTCTTTTTTAAAAATCTGACCATCTCTCTGAGAATACCTTCCACATTCTCGGATTCCAACTCAGGGATAATCATATCCTGTGTCAATAAATTATGTAGCTTCAATTCTATCTCTCACTTATCAAAATTCATTCAGGCTCCACCAAGCCATAATTTCCGTCTTTTCTTCGGTATATTACAGCCCATTTCTCTGAGCCTAATTTTCGAAAAACAAATACCTCTTTCTTGTTCAGATCAAATTGAAGAAAGGCTTCCTCAAGAGACATGGGCTTCAGGGAATAGTCCTGACTGCTGATAACTCTCCTTTGCTTCTCTTCTGGTTCGATGGGAAAAGAGAAAGCTTCTCTTTCTCTATTTTTTCGTCTTTTCCTACCTCTTAATTTTTCCTTCTCCTTTTTGACTCTCTTCTCTATGCTGTCAAAAGCCAAGCCAAGGGAACTAAGCATATCATGCGTCTCTTCCACAGCATTTAAAGTCGCCCCTTTGGTTTTCACATTGATCTCGACTTTATGTCTGTATTTTTCAACAGAGAGAATAAGGTCAGCATCTATCTTCTTTCCCAAAATTCTCGTAAAAGATTTAAGTCTTTTTTCACAGTACCGTTTTATTTCAGGAGTTATACTTGTATGTCGCGCTGTGAGATTTAAACTCATTAAGCTTCCTCCATCTCGAACTTTCTCTTCCTTATGTGGGACGGCTGTATCCGGAGTTGCTTCCTGTATTTGGCCACAGTCCGACGAGCAACTTTTAAGTTTTCCCTGGCTAGTACTTCTCCTATTTCAATATCACTTAACGGATCTCCTTTATCTTCACTTTCTATAAGTTTCTTAATCCTCTCCTTGATCCTTAAGGAAGAAATTTCTTCGCCAAAATCTCCCGATAGGGCCTTGTGGAAAAAATACTTTAGCGAAAAGACACCTCGAGGTGTCATCATGTATTTGTTGGCGACCACTCGTCCCACAGTAGACTCATGGACGCCAATCTCTTGGGCCAGCTCAATTAAAGTTAAAGGCTTAATGTGTTCAATCCCCTTCTCTAGAAAATCTTTTTGTTTCTCCACGATGTATTTTGCCACTTTAAAAACCGTTCGATTCCTTTGGTCCAAGCTTCGCAAAAACCAAAATGCTTTTTTCATCTTATCCTTCAAGAACATGTATGTGTCAGGATTATCTTTCGAGGCTTGAGCCAGAAGTTTTTTATAGTAGCTGCTAATTCTCAACCGAGGCAAGCTTTCGTTATTTAGCACGATATTAAGCTTACCATCTTCCTTGGTAACAGTAATATCCGGAACAACATAAAACGTTCTCTCCTGACTGTATTTCATTCCGGGCGTTGGATCCAAACCCTTGATAATTTCCATATGATACTTTACTGCTGAAAGAGGAATACCAAGCACCTTTGCCAGATGAGAATAATCGGATTTTTCCACAAGATGAAGATGATGGTTAATGATTGCACAAGCTATCTCATCCTTGATTTGAAGATATTCAATTTGAGCCAAGAGCGCTTCCTTGAGGGTTAGACTCCCTACACCTACAGGATCAAATTCTTTGATTTTCTCTCTGACCTCATTTACCTTCTCCACAGAAGTCTTGCATGTTTTTGCTATTTCTTCCACAGAAATAGTTAGATAGCCATCTTCATTTATATTCCCGATAATATGCTGGGCAATTTCTTTATCTTTTTCATCAAAAAATGTCAGATTCGCCTGCCAATCGAGATGATCCCAAAGAGAAGGGCTTTTAGAAACGATATTTTCTAGAGAAAGCGCTTCCTTTTTCTCCAAGGAAAAGGAACGAAATCTATCATCAAAATATTCTTGAAAGTAAGCTTCAAATTCTGAGTCTTCGTCCTCTTTTTGGGCCTCCTTGACTCCCTCAGACTCTACGTCTTCTGGTTTCTCCTCCTGCTCCTTTCCCTTTTCTTCTCTATCTTTCTCTCCTTCTTTGGCCTCTTCTCCTGGTGTTTTTTCTATCGTTTCTTCCTCAGCCTCGAGCATGGGATTCTCAGAAAGCTCGGTGTCAATGATTTCAATAAGCTCTAAATTAGTTAAGGGGAGGAGTTTAATAGCCTGCTGAAGAGCAGGAGCAAGAATTAATCTTTGAACTTGTCTCTGCTCCAGCCGTAGTTTCAGAACCATGATTATAACCGAATCGACCTTACTCCATAAAATCAAGAAAGATGAAAATCTTCTCCTAAATAACTTTTCTTTACCTCTTCAGAAAAAACCAATTCCTGGGGAGTCCCTTCCATTAAGATCCTTCCTTTATCGATGATATAAGCCCTATCCGTAATTTTTAATGCTTCCCTAACACTGTGGTCTGTTAAAAGAATCCCTATTCTTCTATTTTTAAGGCCCAGGATGATTTCCTGTAAGTCAAGGATGGCTAAAGGATCGATGCCAGTAAAAGGCTCATCCAGAAGGATAAATTCAGGAGTTGTGATCAAGGCTCTAGCAATTTCAAGCCTTCTTCTTTCTCCCCCTGATAATGTATAAGCTTTGGCTTTTCGAAGCTTATCAAGCCCAAACTCTTCAAGAATCCCGGCGAGATCGCTATTTCCCTTTGATTGAATATTCCGCTTCGTCTCCATTATTGACAACAGATTGTCCTCGACACTCAGTCTCCTGAAAGCAGATGCTTCCTGTGGAAGAAGACACAATCCTTTTCTGGCCCTGGCATACATAGGAAGATCCGTAATATCTTCTTCATCCAGGTAAATTCGCCCTGAATCTTTAGGAATGAGACCGAGTATTAGAGAAAAGGTTGTCGTTTTTCCTGCTCCATTGGGCCCCAAAAGCCCAACGACCTCTCCTTTTTTAACGCTAAGAGAGACACAGTCTACGACTTTTTTCTTTTGATAGCTTTTTTCCAGTTTTATCGCTTCTAGAGAGTCTTTCATTTCTCACGTTTTATTACAGTCGCCGACCTTTCTCTTGCCTTATTTTCAACAAGGATTCTATCATCGGCCAGGTAAAAAGTCAATTTGTCTCCCCTTGTTATCCCTCCGTCTTTATCTATCAGGACTGGGTTTCCCAAAAGGACAACAGACTCCTTATCCGGGTCGTATATCGCTTCTTCTCCCCTTCCTTCTCCAAGATTTCGAACAATGACAACATTCCCGCGGGCGATTATCTTCTCCATGTCTCCTTCCTCCTCGCTCAGATAGACTGAAATGGATTGGGCTCGAACGTCAATGTCCTTAACCTTTAAGGAACTTCTTTTTTCGTAGAAAATAAGATTCTGCTCAGGCTGGAAAGTCATTTTATCGGAAGATATTTCCACTCTTTCCTCTTGTTCTCCATCTTTTGGCTTATGAGGAAAGATGGATTTCACTCCTCCTGTGGAAAGAATTTTTCCCGTCTCTTCATAAAGCACGATTTCCTCGGCAAGCAATATTCTCTTCTCCTGCCATGCTTTTATATCGCCATTAAAAAGAAAACGCTTTTGCTCGTCGAAATATCTCATCTCCTTTGCATTTATAAGAACAGGGTATTCTTTGGAAAAAAGGCCTATGCGCTTCCTTTCTCCTTTTTTTGAATTCAAAATAACCTTGACCCCGCTTTTCACCTCTAGGTTATTGTTATCAAGGAAAATGAATATCTCCTCGGCAAAAACCTCGCTGTCTGAAGAAGCTACGCGCGCTTCATATGGACCTTTTCCTTTCACTCGGAGAACATCTGTTTTGTCCTTTATTATTAGGGCATCTCCTTCAATAAACCTCCTTTCTTCTGAGTTTTCTTCTTGGTCGATCATCCTCGCCTTTTTCAACGCCTGAAATTCTTTTAGCTCTCCTTCTTGATCGAATAAAAATTTTACAGATTCTGCCAAAATATGGGTAAAACTCCCTGAGGAAGATACAAATTTAAAGGAGCAATTCCCGCTCGCTTCTACGGACTGAACCTTCTGAAAGTCGACGAAGGCTCTAAGTTCTATCTCCTCTGCTTCGACCTCGCGCATTGCACTTTGAGAAAAAGGAGAAGGCCGCCTCGATGAAGAAATATTTTTCTTCTCCTCTTTTCTAATAAAAGCTTTGGCTTTACCTTTTAGAACCAAAGTTCTGATATTTTCTTCATCTGCTGACAAATCAAACCTTAAAATCGAAGCTGTGGCACGGCTCTCTCCATGAAAAAGACGCACTCCTCCATCCATCATACCTTGTCTGCTTTTTCGGCTGTATTCCAACCTTTTCCCTTGGGCAATAAGGGGGAAGGATGTTTCAAGATTAGGCCTTAAGCGGAGATGGACGTTCTCTTGGAGGTGTAGCTTTTCTTGCTCCATCAGATAGTCCAGCTTCCGGGCAGTCCCGCTGAAGCCCTCTGAGGAAAAACTGACTCCACTTTCGGTGCTGAAAAGTTCCTTTGTATTGTCATAACGCAGCGAAACTGATTCAATCACCAAATCCTTGTATTTAACTTTTCCCTGGCCAGATAATACAAAATGATTCCAGTCTTTGTCATAGACAACTTCATTGCCGCTTATGAAAACATCTTTGCCTTCTCTTTTCTTCAGAAAAATAATTTCTACATTCCCCTCTGCGTGATAATTCTTATCTTCACCAACATAATGCTTATCTGCCTTGAACCGAACACTTTCCTCTCCTCCTTTGATTTCGATATGGACAATCTTATCTTTCTTCTCTATTTTCTGTTGAGTTAGGTCATCAGTTTTCAAGGGGACCTGAGGTTTTCCGAGCGGGCGAATCATAAAATATCTTACAATTATGGCCAGAAGTATTATAAGTAGAATTATTATCCCGGCTCTCATAATCTTCGGGAAATTCATGTTTTTTCCTTCAAACCTTTCCCCTATGTTTTTATGTCTTCAAGAGAAAGACTGAGCTTTTCTTCCCCCATGTATTGGGAAAATTGAAAAGAATAAGCCAAATCGATTTTATCGCCTTTCCGGATGCTCTGGGCCCATTCACCTCTATCCCACCCCAGAGCTTCAAAAATCCTTCCTTTCTGCCTTACCAAAAGCTTGGCGTGCTTTCCCTTAATTTTCTGGGGTTCCCTCACGACTTCTGCTTTTTCAGTCATAAAAATTGGCTTGGGATTTCCAACTCCAAATGGAGAAAGGAGATAAAAATTCTCGATGAAACCAGAGCTTATATCAGAAAAATCTATCTTCGAGTCTATGTATATTTTTCTTTTTAAATGCTCATCAGTTATTCTCGAGCCGGCATAGGCGTTTGCCGCCTTTTTAAAAGGTGTCAGATTTTCCTGGGCAATCACACAACCAACGGCCATTGAATGTCCTCCATAATTCAGGAACAAATCTTTACATTCATCCAAACACGCAATAAGGGGAAATTCATTGATGCTTCTCCCTGAGCCATATGCCTTTCCATCTTCATAGACAAAGATCAAAACAGGCCGATGAAAAAGATCTTTAAGCTTTGAGGCGATAATACCGATCACTCCACGGTGCCATTCCTCGCAGCCCAGTATCAGAAATTTGTAGCGTTTATCAAGAGTTCTTTCCCTGATTTTCCTCAAGGCCTGTTCATAAATTTTCTGCTGTGTTTTCTGCCTCTTGGAATTCAGCTTATCAAGATGGTTTACAAGTTCAACCGACTCTGGAAGAGAATCCGTAAAAAATAGCTTAACAGCTAAATCAGTCATCCCCATTCTTCCAGCAGCGTTAATCCTCGGCCCAATCCTGAACCCGATATCCCCCGCAGAGACTCTTCTTCCACTCAAACCGCAGGATTCCATCAGACTTAATAATCCAGTATTTGCAACCTTTTCCAGCCCCTTTAGTCCGAACTTAACAAAAAGCCTGTTTTCACCTTTCAATTCTGCAACATCGGCTATTGTTCCTATTGAGACCATCTTCAAATAATGGGGAAGAGAAGAAGACTTCCCTTCCTCTTTAAAAAGAGCCTGGATCAGCTTGAAGACCACTCCAATTCCGGCTAACCTCTTATCAGGATAACCGGAGTCGTTAAGTACAGGGTTGAGGATTGCCTTAGCTTCAGGAAGGATATCTCCCGGCAGATGATGGTCAGTTATGATGATATCAACCCCTGCCTCTTTAGCTCTTTTCGTAAACTGCGTCGCTTTTATCCCGCAGTCAACACTGATTACTAAGCTAGCTTTTCTTTCAAGGACAATTTCAATATGCTCCTCTTTAATCCCGTATCCTTCCTTCAATCTCTCAGGGATGAAGTAATCTACTTCCGCTCCTAAGGATTCCAGGGCCTTGGAGAGGATAACGACAGAAAGAATGCCATCCACATCGTAATCGCCAAAAATCAATATTTTCTCCCTCCGGGAAATCGCCTGTCTGATTCTCTCCACTGCCTTCTTCATGTCTCTCATCAAATAAGGATCATGAAGGCCTTCCAAAGTCCCGAAAAGAAATTTACCAGCAGATTCTGCATCGCACAAATTCCGGTTAACTAATATCTGAGCAATTTCTGAAGGAATACCAAGCTC
>SOIV01000199.1 GCA_004377005.1 Candidatus Aminicenantota bacterium
ATAGAAGCCAGGGACATTATTTCTCTTCATAAGATAGAAGAGCTAAAAGGGATTGGGAAAAAAGACAAAAGAATTCGTATCGGAGCCATGGTGACGGCTCAAGAAATAATATCCAGTTCCCTCATAAACCAGCACATCCCAGTTCTTGCTGATGCTGCCAGGTCCATGGCTTCCTACCAGATTCGCTCTATGGCAACTATTGGCGGGAATATCTCAAGTGCTGTTCCTTCTGCAGACCTTCCTCCCTCGCTAATAGCAGCGGATGCGACAGTTGAGCTTCGGTGTTCAGAGTCATCTCGCGAAGTTACTCTTACTAAATTCTTCACGGGCCCAAGAGAAACAATCTGTCAAACAGGGGAATTGTTGACCTTTATTTTTGTCCCCTTCCCTCCACCCAACACTGGAATCTCGTATCAAAAATTCGCTCTTCGGGAAGCCAATGCTCTTGCAGTTGCTTCTGTCGCTTCCAGACTTACTCTCAAAGACGGAAAAATAGACAGGGCAGCCATCGTTCTCGGAGCCGTTGCTCCCACTCCTGTCGAGGCTTTGAAAACCTCTGAATTCCTGTCTGGTAAAGAACCCTCTCAAAGCCTCCTTGAGGACGCATCCTTAATGGCAAAAGAAGAAGCAAAGCCAATCTCGGATATAAGAGGCTCAATCTGGTACAGAAAGGAATTGATCCCTATCTTAACCCGTAGAGCCTTGACTGAAGCGTTGTTGCAAGCTCAACGAAAAGCCAGGATTAAAAAGTAGTTTCTATGGAAAGAAACAAAGGAAAATACAACATCGTCGTCCTCAAGGTGAACGGCGAAGAACACTCTCTCGCAGTTAAAGATGGAGAAACTCTTCTGGATGTTCTTAGAGACAAGCTGAGACTCACAGGGACTAAAAAAGGATGCAACCTTGGAGTATGCGGTGCTTGTACAGTCCTTGTGGACGGAGAGCCAAAGAACAGTTGCCTCCTTCTGGCAGCATCCTGTGAAGGAGCTGAGATAACCACTATTGAAGGAGTCGATCAAGAAGGAAAGCTTCATCCCTTACAGCGGGCCTTTATGAACCACGGAGCAATCCAGTGCGGTTTTTGTACGCCCGGGATGATACTCAGCGCTGTAGCGCTGATAAAATGCAATCCAGACCCATCAGATGAGGAAATAAAGGAAGCTCTCTCTGGAAATCTTTGCCGTTGCACAGGTTACACACGCATTATTGAAGCTGTGAAGGAATGGAAAAAATACATAAAAATAAAAGAAATACAATCTCTTCCAGGTGACCTTAGGGAGTATCAAACTGTGGGTAAAAGCCTGCCCCGGGTGGATGCAGCGGCTAAAGTCACAGGCCAGGCTAAATTTACAGCAGATTATTATTTTAAGAACATGCTCTATGGAAAAATTCTCCATTCTCCCATCCCTCACGGACGGATCAAAAAGATTGATACAAGAAAGGCAGAAGCTCTTCCTGGAGTCAAATTAGTTTTGACAGGGAAAGATGTGCCCGATATTACTTATGGTATTTCCCCGGCACGCTATGACGAGCATGTGTTGGCCAAAGAGCGGGTGCGCCATGTCGGTGATGAGGTGGCAGCTGTTATAGCTCTGGATGAGGAAACAGCAGAGAAAGCTTTAGCCCTTATAAAAGTAGAATACGAAGAGCTTCCGGCCGTGTTTAATCCAGTTGAGGCTCTAAAAGAAGGAGCTCCGCAGCTTCATGAGAGGTATAAAAATAACATCAACACTCATGTTGACCATCATTTCGGCGATATCGAAAAAGGATTCAAAGAGGCTGATCATACTAGAGAAGAGGAGTTTGTCGGGAATCATGTCTACCAGAATCCGCTGGAGCCCCATGCTTCTATCGCTTATTGGGAAAATGATAATTCTAATCTTGTGCTCTATTCCTCTACCCAGGTTCCTCATTACGTTCATTACATGGTCGCCCGGGTACTTGATATTCCTTTAGGGGAAATTCGTATCATCCGCCCTCCTGTGGGAGGAGGATTTGGCGGGAAAGCCGGGACAACCCCTCTTGATTTGATCACCTCCATCGCTTCGAAAAAGACAGGAAGACCGGTGAAGATGGTCTACAGTCGTGAAGAGATGTTTCTCTACGGCCGGGGAAGACACAAGCAACACATGAAATTTAAGATCGGCGTAAAAAAGGATGGAAGGATAACCGCTGTTCAAAGCAAGATTTACCTTGACGGAGGTGCTTACACTTCTTTTGGTATTATAACTGCCTATTATGCAGGCGCTATGATCCCTACCCTCTACCATATCCCGAATTATAGATACGAGGGATTCAGGATTATGACTAATAAGCCAGCCTGCGGCGCCATGCGCGGTCACGGCACTCCTCAGCCTCGTTTTGCGTTTGAGAGCTTACTCAATATGATCGCTGATGACTTAGAGATTGATCCCGTCGAAATACGTCTTCGAAATGCCATGGATCCCGACACACGGACTTGCAATGACCTGGATATTCGAAGTTGCGAAATTAAGGCCACTCTAAAAGAAGTTGCGAAAAAATCCGGCTGGAGAGAAAAATACGGCAAGCTCCCCCCGGGAAAAGGAATAGGAATCGGCTGCGGTGGCTTTGTCTCAGGAGCAGGTTATGCTATCTACAGGGGGCAGGTCCAGCGAAGCTCCGAGAAAAAACCTGAAACATTTTTAAAAAAATCTGTTTTTCCCCACTCAAACGCCATAGTCAAAATAAGCGAAGACGGCGAAGCCGCGGTCCTTCTCATCCAGGCGGCAGAAATAGGGCAGGGTTCATCGACCGTTCTTTCTCAGATGTGTGCCGAAGCTCTGGGCATAAGCCTTCATAAAGTCCGCATCAGGACCGAAGACTCTGACATCAGTCCCCTTGATTTGGGTGCTTATTCTTCAAGAACTACGTTGATGGGAGGAAATGCAGTTGTTCAGGCAAGCCGAGATGTTCTCAAAAAGCTTTTTGCCGCTGCTTCTAAAATCTGGAACTGTAACCATCAAGAACTTGAAGCAAGAGATAATCAAATATTTCATAAGAAGGATAAGTTAAAAAGGATGGGATGGGCAGAGGCTGCACGGAAGTATTTTAACGAGCATGGACCCCTTGTGGGCACAGGCTGGTATAAGCCTCCAGAAGGACTCGGAGGAGATTACAAGGGAGCGGCTGTGGGAACCAGCCCAGCTTATTCTTTCGGAAGCTCTGTCTGCGAATGTAGTGTGGATCTGGAAACAGGGAAGGTGAGAATTGAAAAATTCACCGATTATCATGACTGTGGCACTCCTGTCAATCCCCAGGCTGTGCATGGGCAAGTTGAGGGAGCTGTAGTCATGGGGACGGGCGAGACCATCATGGAAGAAGTTATGTATGACGGAAAAGGTAACATTTTAAATCCCAACCTGCATGACTACTTGCTCATGACTGCAAAAGATGCTCCTGAAATCTTCAGCGGGATTGTTGAGTCCTACGAGGAAGAAGGCCCTTATGGAGCCAAGGAAATTGGAGAAGGGGCTACTTTGCCCGTCCTGGCCGCAGTAGCCCATGCAATAGCGAATGCTACTGGAGTATGGATAAGGGAACTCCCGATAACGCCTGAAAAAATACTGAAAGCCCTGAAAAAGAAGAACAAATCCTGTTTTTCTTGACGTAGGGGCTTGATTCATCAATTCCATCTGTTTTCTTGCAGGGCCTTGATCCATCAATTCCATCTGTTTTCCTATTGGGACTTGATTCTTCTTATGTAGGGGCTTGATTCATCAAGCCCACCTTTTTATTTTTAAATCAAATTATTTTGAAAAATTTCCTTGACAAGGAATCTCTCATTTTATACGTTTGTGGTAACCAATATTGGATACCGCAAAAGCATGGAAAAGAACCTTCAAGATCAGATCCTAAAGGTTCTAAAAGCTTCCCCCTCAGGCCTCCAGATGGAGGAGCTTGCAGATAAGCTGGGCCTAACCCGCCATACTGTAGCTAAATATCTGGAAGTTCTTCGAGCTGAAGGGAAAATTCACTACCACAAAGTAGGGCGTTCTAAGCTCTGGAAAGATATTATTACAACTACAAATATCAGGCTGCTGAATATGGATGATCTTGATGATATTCTACAAATCGAGGAAAGGATAGAAAAAGAGCAAAACTTAGAGAAACCGGAAAGAATGGAATATTTGGAGGAAACAGCTACTTATCATCTCCAGCATGGCGAACCTCTCCTGAACCTAGGGGCCGAAATAGACGGAAAGCTTGTGGGGTTTATCTTTGCCGAAATAAGACTTTGGGAGTTCGGTCGAGGAGAAAAAACCGGTTGGATAAAGGTACTAGGAATCGATCCTGAATACCAGGGGAGGGGGATAGGACGCAAACTGGGCAAGACCTTGCTGGGTCATTTTAAGAGAAAAAACATCAAAAAAGTTAGAACCCTTGTGGACTGGTATGAAGGAAACTTGATTTCATATTTTAAATCTTTAGGTTTTGATATCCTCAACATGATTCCTTTAGAAAAGGAGTTAAAAGAATGATGGAAAAGTTTAAAGAGTGGTACCAAAAGCGCCACGAGTATGCTCAAGAGTGGAAAAATAAGACTGGAGGAAAGGTTGTTGGCTATTTCTGCACTTATGTCCCGGAAGAAATTCTTTACGGCGCTGGAGTGCTACCGGTGAGAATTCTAGGAAGCCACGAACCTCAGGATGTCACTGAGCCTCATATTTTTGGAATGTATTGCCCTTTCTGCCGCGATTGCTTAGCTCAAGGGCTTAAAGGAAGGTATGATTACCTTGACGGGATTATGATTGCTCAGAGCTGTTTACACATTCGCCAGACCTTTACCTCATGGAAACTGCACATTCCCATAGATTTCAGTTATTACCTTCCCATGCCCAACAATGTCCAAAGCAAAAGAGCTCTTCCTTATTTAACGGGAGAATTAAGGGTTCTTAAAGAAGCTCTCGAAAAATGGACAGGAAAAGCTATCACAGATGAGGACCTGAACAGGGGCATTGAGATTATGAATAAGTCCCGTAGGCTAACTCGAGATCTCTATGAATTAAGAAAACAGTCGAATCCTGCACTGACTGGCCTTGAAGCCATGTACGCAGTGGTTGCGAGCCAGATGGTTGATAAAAAGGATTATAATGAAACGCTGCAAGGGATTCTTGAAAAATTGCCCCAACGCCCTGTAGAAAAAGATTCCAAAGTCAGGTTGATGATTTTAGGCAGTGAAGACGATGATACAAAATTTCTCCAAATGGTGGAATCGCTGGGAGCAATTTTTGTGGTGGATGATCACTGCACAGGAAGCCGCTATTTCTGGAATGAAGTGACTCCAAGCCAGAATCCTTTAGAGGCCATTGCATCTCGTTACGTAGAAAGAGTTCCCTGTCCCAGTAAAGACTGGCCGGAACGAACAAGGATGGAACATATAAAGAAGCTAGCTCAAGATTGGGAAGTTCAAGGAGCTATAGTTATCCAACAGAAGTTCTGCGATCCCCATGAGCTCGATATTCCCGCTACTATCGAGAGCCTCAAACAGATTGGGATTCCCGCTCAATTTTTAGAACTTGATGTAACCGTGCCCGTCGGCCAGTTTAAAACAAGAGTAGAAGCTTTTCTGGAAATGCTAAGAGAGGAAGATTTATATTAAGGAGGATCACATGGGTGCTAAGTATAAAACAGAACCTTTAAAGTGTTGGGATAAAGCCAAAGAAATCAGGTTGAATTATTATAAAGATTTTGCTGCGGCTCATGAAAAAGGAGGTTTACGCTGGGCAGGGGGTGCCTGGTCTTTTGATGCGATCCCGGCTGGCCTTGGTGATGATGTCTATCCCCTCACGGGCGAACCTTATGCCGCTGCCGTAGCCTTCAATAAAGACTTTGCTCTAAAGTGCCATGAGGCTGTGGAAAAAGCAGGCTATGCGCGCGATTTATGCTCCTACATGCGGAATTACTGGGGCTCCATCATGCTCAACAAATATGTCTTCGGAGGAGAGTTCCCCAAACCAGATTTCATCTGGCAAGACCATATCTGCTGTTCTCATGCCAAATGGTACCAAGTTGTCCGTGATTTGGAAGGAAAGGATATTCCCATGTATTGCATTGATGTCAGCGTTGGACCTTACGAGGAGTTGACAGATAACAAGCTCGACTATGTCGTCGGTCAGATGCATGACGGGATTGAATGGCTGGAGGCTGTAACAAGAAGGAAATATGATGATGAAAGGCTCATCCGGGCTGTTCACGACCACTGTCGTTCAGAAAGTATATGGGCCGAAGTTTGCGCCCTGAACAAGACTGTTCCGGCTCCTCTTGATGAGAAAACAATGTATTCTCTTTATGTCCATGGAACACTGAATAAAAGCAGTCAGATAGTAGCTGATTTTTACGAGGAATTGCTGGATGAAGTCAGAGATAGAGTCAAAAGAGGAATTGCAGCCGTCGCCAACGAGCGCTGCCGGGTTATGTCTGACACCCAGCCTCCGTGGGCTTTTTTGAATGTATTTCGTTACCTGGAAAAGTATGGATGTGTATCTGTCGGCTCTCTTTATACTTTTGGCTTGATCGGCATGTGGGATATTAAGGAAGATGGAAGCTGGGGACCGCGAAAGACTCCTCAAGAGGAGGGTATTGAGATAAAAGATCGCGATAAAGCCCTTCGCATCCTGGCCTCCTGGGAGCTGAATAAACCGGAATGGCAGCATTTCTACTCTCCCCAGCTCAAAAGTGAAATGATGATCAGGATCGCCAAGGAATGGAAACTTGACGGAGTTCTTCTCCATTACAACCGCGGCTGTGAAGGCTTGAGTTTGGGAATAGCTGAAAATAGATTGGCCCTTAAAGAAGCTGGCTTTCCGGTGATGGTTTTTGAAGGCAACATGGGAGATGAGAGGGAATTTGATGAGGCTCAAACCATGACCCGAATTGACGCCTTCATGGAAAGCCTTGATTTTGAAAAAGAAGAGCTGTAGGTGTTTGATT
>SOIV01000245.1 GCA_004377005.1 Candidatus Aminicenantota bacterium
ACTGGAATTAAGAACCAACATCAAGCACGTCTTTATCGACGGAAAAGAAGTCGATATATCCAGCATATACACTGAACTTCTCGAAAAATTCAAGAAAAGATAGGAAAAAAGAGTAGGAGCGCGTCTCAACTTCTAAAAAGCGTGCCTATCTCTATATTATATTTTTCTTGACAGCGTGTTCTCTCTTTATTATTAGATATCATTAAAAGGAGGAGGAGATATCATGAAAAACAAAATTTTCCGTTTTAGTATTCTCTTAGTATTGGGTGTGTTCTTTTTGACCGGGCTAAATTTTTCGGCACAAAAAGGCAAACTCTTCAACTATGACGTATTAATAAAAAACGCAAGAGTGTTTGATGGATCTTTGAAACCTGCGTTTAGGGCAGATGTGGCTGTTAAAGACGGCATGATAGTTAAAGTAGGAAAGTCGATCAAAGGCTCAGCAGCTAAAGTGATAAACGGCAAAGGACTTTATGTGACTCCTGGTTTCATCGATCTTCATACGCATGTCGATAGAGGAATGTATTTTGCGGAAAACAGAGCGTGTCTCAATTACTTAAAGCAAGGTGTAACAACAGTTATAGTCGGCCAATGTGGTACCAGTGCCTGGCCAATTTTCGAGAAAGCAGAAGACCTTATGAACGTTTGGTCAAAAGAAGGAATAGGACCCAACGCGGCTTTGCTTATAGGACATGGAAGAGTGCGGCAAATTGTGATGGGGATGGAAGAAAGAGAGCCAACGGCAGAGGAACTTGAAAGAATGAAAGCTCTCGTAAAGGAAGCCATGGAACAGGGAGCTTATGGTCTTTCTACCGGTTTAATTTATCAGCCTGGCTCTTTCGGAAAAACAGATGAAGTCATAGAATTGGTAAAGGTCATCGCTCCCTACGGCGGAATATACCATACCCATGTCCGGGATGAGAGGGATAAGCTCCTTGAAGCAGTAAAAGAGGCTATAGAGATTTCAGATAAATCAGGTGCTCCAGTCCATATATCCCATTTTAAGGTTATGGAAAAGAGGAACTGGGGTCTTGTCAAAGACGCCTGTGCCATCATTGAAGAAGCCCGTGCCAAGGGGATTAAGGTCACGGCTGACCAGTATCCTTATCAATTCTCAAGCGGCTATCCATACATGAGTCCAATTCCGAGATCAGCCTGGCTGGGAATTGAAGAAACAGAAGGCACTGAAAGAGTAGAAACCGAAAGGTTGACATCAGAGGATATTGAAGCGATTTTTAACCATCTCAGAGATTCTCAGTTGATCGAGCTCTATAAAAAAGTTACCCCTTACTATCCTGTCTCTGAACGCCATCTACAGTTTCTCAACGAAATTCCCAGAAATAGGCTTGTAAGGCTTGTTTCCAGGAGTTTAATCAGCTCCGGAAATTTCAGGGGGCCGGGCAATACAAAAGAAAGAAGTATGTTTTTGAAGCGGATGGCTAATCCAGAAGAGGCACAGAAGATCCGGCAGCAGATCAGAGAGTACATAGATGACGTTACAGGCCCGGAAAACTTCGTTGTTGGGATCTGTGTTGAGAAAAACCTTGAAGGAAAGTCTTTAAAACAAGTTGCGGCTATGAAAGGAAAATCCGTAGAAGATACGGCCATAGAACTGGAACTTATGGGAGCAAGGTGCGTCCCTCTCCGGATGGGCGAAGAGGATATCGAGTATATTATGAAAAAAGACTATGTGGGCACAGGAAGTGACGGGACTGCTCCCCCTTATGGCATTGGACTTACCCATATCCGTTCTTATTCTACATTTCTCCATAAAATTAAAAAATATGCCCTTAAGCGAAAAAGCGTTTCTGTTTCCCATGTCATTCGATCGCAAACCTCGCTTCCGGCTAAAATCATGAACTGGGATAACAGAGGTTGGATAAAAAATGGATACAAAGCTGACATAGTTGTCCTTGATCTGAATAACATAAAAACCAGAACTTCTATTTCTAATCCCCATGCCTACAGCGAGGGAGTCAAATACCTGCTGATCAACGGTGAGCTTGTTCTGGACGGAGGAAAATGGACGGGAAAGCTCCCCGGGAAAGTCATCAAGCTTAAAAAGTAATAAGGCACGAGACAGAACAGTCAATCTTAGGAAGGTTTGATTTATCTGGGAAGCACCTCCAAATCCGTGATTGTAGAAGGTTACATTCTGTAGGGGTTTGATTTATTGGAATAAATGGGGACAAATAAATGGGGACAGGCCCCATTTTGTAAGTAAGAGGACATTCTCATCCAGAAAATGGGGCCTGTCCCCATTTATTCGTAAATAAAATTCCTTCATTACTTAGAAAATAATCAAAGTCCCAATCAAGAAAAATTAAACATAAAGGTACCTACATCGTTCGCAATTGATGTTCCCATCATCGTCAATTAGCCAGTTAATATTTGCTTTTTGCCCAGAACAGATCTTTTGGAAAGGTAAAAAACAGAAATAACGGCTCCAAGCACTCCAATAAAAAGAAAAGGCGAATTTATCCCAAACCTATCTGAGAGAAATCCGCCCGCAAGGACGACGATTGCGCCGGTGACCATCTGAACATTGGCAGCAAGGCTAAAAGCCTGAGTTTGATTTTTAGGCGAAACTTCGTCCCCAACAAAGGATTGAAAACTCGGATAGACAAGGAAAAGGAAAGCCCCGAAAAAGAATAAGCTCACCAGAGCCAACTCTTTTACAGGAGCTATCCCCAGTATAAAAAGAAAGAACGTAGCTCCGATAAATGCAGAAACAGAAATTTTCACCCGGCCTAAATACCGGCTTAAAAACCCGAATAAGTAAGTCATGACTGTTCCGATTCCTATCCATAAGGCAAGATAAAGACCGGTTTGTCCTAAAGGAATCTGAAATCTATGGTTGAGCAGGGAAGGAGCATAAAAAATAGTCGTTCCCCAGCATGCTCCTCCGAAAACAAATCCAGGGATATAGATCTTAATATTCTTCAGTGTCTCCATCCATGATGAAAAGTCAGGCGTGTGCACTTCATCTCCCCGTGTAGAAGTCTTTCTTACAGCCAGGAAGCTTATCGAGCCGAGAAAAAGGGCCACACCAGCCCAAACGAAGAGCGGTACTTTCCAGTTAAAGCTCTGAGCAAGATAGCCAGAAGATATGAAGGCAAGAAAGACTCCAAGATTTCCTGACCCGCTTTGGATGCCCATGGCAAAATCAATCCCCTGGCTTGGATGAGTTTTTGAGACCCAAGCTACCCCGACGGAGTGGTAAAAGCTGGTGAAAGCTCTCATTATTAGATAGATGAAAAGAAGAGAAGCAAAAGTAGAAGATAATGTTATAAGGCAAAGCGAGAGACAAATTCCTATGTAGCTGAAGAAAAGCATGAGCTTGTGTTCAACCTTGCCAGAGATATTAGCAATAATAATCTGGAAGAGGAAAGTAGCAAGGAGTCCAAGGTTTGACAAAATGCCGATATGAAAATATTTTTTGATGATAAACTGTTGGGTGTAGAGAAGAGGAAATATCATCGGGACTGTGACAGTCGCAGCATCATTAAGAGCATGGAACAAAGAAGCAGAGAAAAGAACCTTATTTTTCATCCCTTATAAAAGAAAGGGATTTATACTAAACATCATTTGGTTTGTCAATTTTGCTATCTTTAATAATGTCAATGTGATAGGGGACAGGCTGCTTTTTTACCGAAAAAATAGCCTGTCCCCATTATTCTAACTGAGCGCCTCTATAAAGACTTTTCCTCAAATAAAATTTGTGTTGCTTCCGTTTTGTAAATTGAGTAATTTAGGGAGAACGACAGATAAATCATAAGGAGGCATGATGAGAGATAAGTTTTCAAGAAGGGATTTTCTTAAAACGGGAATTGGTATAGGAGCAGCCTCGATGCTCACAGCAGGAAAAAATTTAGCTGGAGAAGAGAAAAAAGTAGGAAAGATGTGTGTAGTATCCAGCAGAAATGGTTTAAGAGCCACAGAAAAAGCCATGGAACTTCTCAGGCAAGGAAAAGATCCATTGGATGCAGTTATAGCCGGGGTTAACATTGTTGAAAGTGATCCCAATGACAGGTCTGTAGGCTATGGAGGACTTCCTAATGAGGAAGGTGTTGTCGAGCTTGATTCTTCAGTCATGCATGGCCCCACCCATAATGGCGGCGCAGTAGCCAGCCTTAGAAACATAAAAAATCCATCCAAGGTGGCCAAACTTGTCATGGAAAGAACTGACCATGCGCTTCTTGTCGGAAAAGGTGCCCTGAGATTTGCTAAAGCTCATGGTTTCAAGGAAGAAAACCTCCTGACAGATAGAGCAAGAGAGATCTGGCTTCGACGCAAGGAAATGCTCTCAGACAGGGATTTTTGGTTTGCGCCCAAACCTGAGAAGCTAGAAAAAGAATTGGAGTCCTATCTTAGCTCCTATGGAACTATCAACTGTTGTGCCATAGATGCTTCAGGAAATCTTGCAGGTGTGACAACCACCAGCGGGCACTTCTTTAAAATACCGGGAAGGGTAGGGGATTCGCCGATTATAGGAGCAGGCCTTTACGTTGATAACGATGTCGGAGCTGCAGGCTCGACAGGAAGAGGAGAAGCCAATATCCTTAACTGCGGAAGCTTCCAGGTGGTAAATTTCATGAGCAGAGGTTTTTCTCCAGAAGAAGCATGTCTCAAATCATTAGAACAAATTGCCGACAAGTCAAAACTTCTTCCTCACCTTTTAAACGAAAAAGGCCTTGCTCGATTTGGCCTCAACTTTTATGCCATCAACAAAAAGGGTGAATATGGAGGAGCTTCCATGTGGAGTGGCCGAAACTTTGTTGTCCACGATGGAAAGGAAAATAAACTGAGACCAATTGCTTATCTTTATAAAAGAGAGAGCTAAATATTAACCAAAAGATATTATCTCCTCTTTTGCCCCCGCATATTAGACAGTCTCAATCAGGGAATTATTAACTTCGTCAATGTTCCTCTAAAACGTTAGCTCTGTAACCCTGTTTCATAAGTCTTTTGGCGATTTTTTCTGCTGATTTCACGCTGCGCGCCTTGATCCTTACCCTGTAAAAAGTTTTAGAAGAAGTTTTTATCTTCGAGATGTAGACATTCCTGTAGTTTTTCTGGAGTTTCCTTTTGAGGATTTTGGCGTTTTTTTTGCTGCTAAATGATCCAACCTGAATAGAAAATTTCTGTGAAGATTTTTTGGGAGAGTATTTTTTCAGCACCTTAATCTTAACAGGTGCAACTCCTGTAATATCCATACCCAACTTCTTTGCGCCAGCATAGGAAAGGTCGATGATTCGGCCCTTTATAAAAGGACCACGATCGTTTATGCGGACCACGACTGATTTTCCGTTATTCAGATTTGTAACTCTGACATACGCTCCGAAGGGAAGAGTCTTATGCGCCGCTGTCAAAGCGTGCATATTATAGATCTCTCTATTTGAAGTGAGCTTTCCATGAAAATCAGGTCCATACCAGGAAGCAAGACCTTTTTGGACATTCCCAGAACGGAAATAACTCTTCCCTGCGCAGGATGTAAGAAGAATGACTGAACAAAGAATAGACAACAACCTCTGCTTTTTAACTTGGATATTGGACATGATGAATTCGTCCTTAAAGCAGACAAGCCTTGTTTTTCAATCCTCCAAACAATGGCAGAATATCAAAATCCTTTCAATCTTCCTTGAAAATGATATAAAGTTTTAAGCTTATTCAATTCTCTCGCCTTAAAATTAACCACATTCGTGTATATTATGTCAAATCATACGGCATGCTTCTGGATATATACTTTCTTTTCTAATAGAATAAATTTTCGTGAAGAAGACAATTCATCTCATAAGGAAAATTTCGCTTCTCAACCATGTTTTCTGGAGTTAGATGAAAAAAATTCTCTTTTTTACTCCCGCTGCCTTATATTACGCCTTTATATTCTATTTATCTTCAAGGAGCCATGATATCAAAATTGATATTATCTTCTTCGATAAAGTAATTCATATTGTAGAATTTGCCCTTCTGGGACTCCTCCTGTCCTTTGGCTATTTCATGAGTTTGAAATCTCCCCTCATGGTAAAGGCTGTGTTAACTATTTGCAGCGGAATTCTTCTCGGAGGCTTGGATGAATTCCATCAATATTTTATCCCTCATCGTTCCGTTGAATTCTTCGATGTAATCGCAGATGCAATCGGAATACTCATCGGCCTGTTGTTATATTATTATTTTTCCCGGTCTGCGAAAGGAAAGATTTTCGCTGAAAAATTATCAAAATCATGACCATAAACTAGATCATGACAATAAGGAACCAAAATGGGGAATAGTAAAGAAAAAGTCTTTTATTCTCCCTCCGCTGTTGCAGGAGGAGGGATTTTTGCTTTTATCATATTAATTACTCCTCTTTTTATGGTTTAACCTTAAATCCCAATTCTTTCAATTTTTTTATGACTTCATTCAAATCTTTCCCTTGTTTCTTGCAGCCCTGAGGTATTGTTGTTACTTTACCCAGAATTTTCCTTGCTATTGGATTTGCCACGCCTAAGAATCCCATCTCCTTCAAAATTTCTATAAGCTCAGGATAAGTTTCTGTTAGTTCATAAACATTTTCCTTAAGATCAATGTGTTTCAGCATCCAGTCTCTTTTCTCCTTCGAGCTTTTTTATTTCAGTTAAGTCCTGGCTAACTTCAAGAGTTCCTAGATATGATCCTCCCTCATCTCTCACGGCAAAATATCTGATATACACAAATTTTCCCTCTAGATTAATCCAGAAATCAACAGTATCCTTCTTTCCCTCCTTTAAGGATTTTAATATTTCCTCCACTGCTTCCAAACTCTGAGGAGGGTGGCAATTCTGCACCTTTATCCCGATAACGGATTTTGTTCGCAAAAAAATTCTTTCTTTACTATCGGAAAAATATCTGACCTTATCCTCTTTATCCACAAAAGTAATATCTACTGGCAGCGTATTTAATATAAACATTAATTCTTTTAACCGAAGCTTCCCTGTAGGGAGGCTAATTTCATTGTTTTCGAAAACTGGTTCTTCGAGTATTGCGCTTTTCAAATCCTTTACAAGGGCCTCGGTTTCCTTGGGTTTCTCCACAAACACATAACCTACTTTATCGCTCTCCTTCAGGACCTCAACCCAGTCGTTTGCACTCAATTTTTCAAGGCAAATCGGAAAAAGAATGTTCTCTTCTTTAAAAATCATCCCGGTTACTTCCTCTATCAATGGATCCAGGGAGTTTTTTGAGTATGGTTCCAAGTCTTTGATATCTTTTATATCTTCGACCGATGAAATTGCCTTTTTTAATAAATCTCTAACCTCATTATCCTTTCCCCACATAACCTTTGAAGGACCAGTAAATCCCTGTTTCTCTAAAAAAGGAAAAAGAACTAGCTCTTTTCTTGCATAGTGTATCTCAATACCTCTTAATTCGTTCAGCAAATCATTTAGTTTCCGTTTTGTTCTGGAGAGTTCTTCCTCTCTCTCCTCTTTCAGTTTTTTAAGGGAATCAGCGATTTTTTCTATCTCTCGATTTTCTAACTTAAAGAGATAAACAGGATGAGATGGAGATGTTTCTTTAATAATGGACTTTTCCAGGGCTGATTGGAAAAGCAAGGCATGGACATTACAAAACTTTTTTATCTCTTCAGGAGAAAGCCCTTCATTTATAAGAGCTTGCTCCATCTCGGCAATTTCTATCGAGCTCGCAGTACCTATTTCCTTTTCAAACCTCTCTTTTGCTTCCTCAATTGTTAAACCTTGGTGAAGTTTACGGATGATATCCTTCATTATTTCTTTCTTCTTCTGTTTATCCGGTATTTCAGTCATAGATCCTCCTTACTCAGTAAAAGATATGCTTAAGTTTTTGCTTATATTTAAGCTAAGGATCACCAATTCTCAGCAAGCAGTTCAAAGTATGCTTTGGCATGGGCGCAGGCTGGACATTCATCAGGGGGCTCATTGCCTTCAGAAACATAACCACAATTCCTGCATTTCCATTTTACAACCTCATCTCGCTTGAAAACCAGGCCGTTATTAATATTATTAAGCAGGCCTAAGTATCTTTTCTCATGTTGTTTCTCTGCAACTGCGATAGATCTCATTGCCTCAGCTATCTCTGAAAATCCCTCCTCATCAGCTGTTTTTGCAAACTCTGGATACATGGTCGTATGTTCGTAATTCTCTCCTGCCGCAGCCTCTTTAAGATTATCCTTAGTATCTCCGATTACACCAGCCGGGTAAGAAGCCTGAATCTCTGCCTCACCGCCCTCTAAGAATTTAAAGAGCCTCTCTGCATGTTCCTTCTCGTTATCCGCAGTCTCTAAGAATACTGCACGAATCTGTTCATAGCCTTCCTTTTTTGCTTTTGAGGCAAAAAAGGTGTAGCGGTTTCTTGCCTGAGATTCTCCGGCAAACGCGGTTAAAACGTTCTTTTCTGTCTTTGTTCCTTTTAAATTATTCATTTTTTTCTCCTTCTTAATTATTTTATTTATTTTATTTTTAATCTTTGCTTCCGATCCCCATTCTTAAATTTTATTTTTGCCTATTCTTATTAAGACATCAAGAAGAACTACGGCTTTTGGGCTTTTTTCCTACATTTTTAGAGCAAGCTTTACATATGCCCTTGAAATATCCGTGGATTTCATCGATTCTGTGTCCGGATATGATACTTTTCTCTCCCTCTGCATAGGCACATTTAAGATCGATATCTATAATCTGGCCGCATTTTTTACAGAGGAAATGGTGATGGTAATCTGTATTAAAGTCATACCTGACTTCGGTTCCTGTAATAGTGACTCCAAATACCAGTCTTTTTTCTAAAAAATTATTCAGGGTGTTGTAAACAGTTGTTAAGGAGAGGGTAGGAATGTCATTGAGCAGCTTTTCGTAAACCATTTCGACAGTGGGGTGATTATTCAAATTATTACTCAAGTATTCAAGAATTTTTAATCGCTGGAATGTGGGCTTTATGCCTTTTTCTTTAAGCAAAGTTTTTATTTTTTCCATATTTGTAATCATTTCTACCTTGTAATGATTGTAATATTAGAATATAGCTTTGTCAAGGAAAAATTACCCCCTAAATTTATATTTCAGTTTAGAGAAACTTTATTAATTTTTCTTTTAAAATTGAGAAGGCTTCTTTTGGAGTAGAGCAGTAAAAGAAAAGTTTAAGATCCTCTGCAGAAATTGTCTTGTATTTTAAAAGTTCCTCAAAGTTTATGATTTTTCGCCAGTATTCTTCCCCATAGAGGAGTATGACCACATTATCGCGAGAAATCTTATTTGTCTGAACCAGGGTAAGCGTTTCAAAAACCTCATCCAGAGTGCCATAGCCCCCGGGGAATGCAACCACAGCTCTTGCTTTATACACCAACCAAAATTTTCTCATAAAAAAATAATGGAAGATAAAAGAGAGTTCAGGAGATATGTAGCGATTAAGGCATTGCTCCTCAGGAAGAGAGATATTCATGCCGATAGATTTTCCTTCTGCTCGGCAGGCCCCCCGGTTTGCAGCTTCCATTATGCCGGGCCCTCCTCCTGTGCAGACAACAAAATTTTTGCCCTTTTGCTTTAACTTTATAGCCCATTTGACCAGGTTGTATGAAAGTTCTTCAGCTTCCCAATAGTACCTTGTTAAAGGAGAATCTTTCTCCTCATCCTTTGCCTTTGAAGAACCAAGAAAAAGAATTGTATTGTTGACCTTCCATTCATTCAACCTTTTCAAAGGCTCTAAATACTCACTTAAAATCCTCAAAGTGCGGGCTTCATTAGATTCTAAAAACTCCGCATTTTCATAAGCTTTTTTTGCAACTTCACTTTTTTTCATATTATCCTCTTTCTAAAATTGGAAGAAGATTCTATCTGAATAGTAAGATTAAAACAAGGATTTTCGGGGCCAGATTATTTTTGTTCGTTGTATTAAAAGCGGTAATCTGGTCTAGTTTCTTATTGTTAACTTGATTCGTTCCATCCGCTCTAAGCTGAGTTTTAATTCAATTCTTGCGGTTCTTGCTCTCATCGGATATCCTAATTTAGTTAGGTAAGGATATCGCGAATATTTTCCCATTTGAAAAAATTAAGGTGTAATATTAAGAATTTTCAGGCGAGGATAGAATAAAGATAAAAAATGAGAACTGAGATTCAGCGAGGTGAGCACGATGTTTGAGATTTGGAACGCGATAAAAAAACAAAGATTTGAAGAAGAGGTCAAAAAAATCGAAGATGAAATAAGCCGATCAAAAAGGTTCAATTATAGTTTTGGTGTTTTTGTGGTAGATATAAGCCACGCCGCTCCCAAGGGAATAAGCGCGCTAATGCCCGGTAAAACTATTTCCTTTCATTTAATGAGAAAATATATTCGTGGTTATGACAAGCTGTTTGGTCCTTTTTTCAGGAGGTATTATATAATCCTTCCTCAATCAGATAGAAACGCAGTCAATGCAGTCAAACAAAGAATTTATAAGCTCGCCGAAGAATATAATTGGGGAGATTTGAGTATAGGTGAAGCGGTCTATGATGAAGATGGTAAAAGCGCCCTAGCTTTATTAGATACAGCCATAAGCCGATTATCAAGTTAAAACTCCTCTAAAAAAGATTATTGTCGGCAAACAAATTCAAAAGTTACGATAACTATTTCAAATAAGTCAAAAAGAAAACAAAGAGAAAATCAGAGAGAAAAGGGGACAGGGTCGAAAAGGGGACATGCCCTTTTTTTTTACAGGTTACTTTTTATGAGAAAATTGCCAATCCCCCTTCTTTTCTGATTAGCAGTCTAACGATCTATTCTATTCTATATCCCTAAAAATAATTCAAATTATAAAAGTTTTAAAGGTCTGACCCCAATATTTTGACTTCATATATATCCTGTGCTATCTATACAGAAGTTCAAAGGAAACGAAATGACGAAATGCCTGGAGAGTTTATCGGCCAAGGAATATCCTGGGCGGATCATAATCATAGGAAGAGATATTACAGGTAAAAATGAGATAGTAATCTATGCCATAACAGGAAGGTCTCTTTCCAGCCAGGCGAGAAAAATGGAGCTGAAGGATGACGCCATTTGGGTAAAGCCCACAGATGAGGAAACTCTGAAAAAGGGAAACACAGACCTGCTGGTCTATCCCGCCATTTTATTCTCCAACGGAATTGCTGTAAGCAACGGTAAGCAGACTGCGGATATAAAAACCTGCCTTGGTCAAAGCCAGAATCCTGCAGAAGTTTTAAAATTAGCTCTCCATGAATGGGATTATGAACCTGATGCGCCTATCTTTACTCCAAGAATAAGCGGCTGCGTTCTCCCTCATAAAAAGGCAGCTCTAAGCATAATAAAAAGAGCCTCTAACGGTTCCTCGACAAAAAATATCTTTGAGATCCCATTGATACCTGGAAAAGGAAAAATGATCTCAACCTATGAGGGAGATGACAAGGACCCTCTACCCGCTTTCACAGGAGAGCCGATTGACGTCGAGATCAAAGAAAAAAAGGCCTATGATATGGCCTCGGCAGTTTATGATGCTCTAGAGCCAGCACCTGGCAAAAAAGACCATAGGGTGTCTGTGGTCAGTGTCTTCTCCAGTGATTTGAACTCAAATGAGCATGAAATATACATCATAAACAAACATGAAAGGATGGGCAGTCAAGATGGATAAAACAAGCAAAGAAGACCGAAAACAGTACAGGACTTCAGTCAAAGAAGAGTTTCCTGACACTCTTCGTTTTGGAAAGCGGAAGTTCAAGAAAAAACTGCCGATGAGGTATGGAGAAAATCCTGGTTACCCAGCTGCCTTTTACTCTGAAAAAAAGGCCTCCGGTCCAAACATGGCGACCATGGAAGTGCTGCAGGAAGGAACCAAGGGGCTGAGTTATATAAATATAGGGGATATGGACCTGGGCCAGAGACTGGTTAAGAAATTAACAGATATTTATGAAAACAATCTAATCTGTGTCCTGGTTAAGCATGAGATGCCCAGCGGAGTCGCCAGGGGAGAGTCGCCAGAAGAGACTTTTGAAAAAGCATGGAATTGCGACTCCCTCTCTAACTTCGGAAGCGTCGATGTTTTCAATTACCAGATCACTAAGCAACTGGCAGAGCTCCTTGTGGAAAAAGGAAGGAATATCGAGGTCGTCTATGCTCCTGATTTCACATCCGAAGCTCTTGAAGTTTTAGCTTCAAGAAAGCCCTTGCGGCTAGTAAAAATGGGGACCACTCTCGAGACGAAAGCTTCAGACAGCGGATTGGAATTTAAAAGAGTAGCTGGTGGTCTTTTGATTCAAAAGAGGTTTGATTCAAAAATCATCTCTCTAGAATCTATTGACGTAGTATCAGAAAGAAAAGCCACTCAAAAAGAGATTGAGGCAGCCATTTTTAACTGGAATATAGCTTGTTTTACCCGATCTAATGCCATTGTCATCGGCAAAGAAGATAAAGTTCATGGAATTGGCTCAGGACAGAGAAGCCGAATCGATGCCGCAGAGACGGCCATCAGATACTCAAGACGAGGCTATGGGCCTGAAGGATGTGTTATGGCTTCTGATGCCTTTATTCCCTTTACAGATGTCGTCGAGCTGGCAGCACGCAACGGGATAAAAGCCATGATTTACCCTCTGGGTTCAATAAGAGACCAGGATGTTATCGACAAGGCTAATGAGCACAATATAGCCATTATCATAACCAGAAGATCTGGAGAAACGGATAGCGAGCGCTGTTTCCTGCACAGATAAAAAAAAGCATGCTTGTTTGTAGGGATTTGATTCATCAATCCCACATTATTGAAGCAAGATATTGTAGGGGATAAATCCACCTTAAAAAAAGAATTGTAAATTAGACTAGAAATCATCCCTTTTTAGTCCTGTTTATGATATTTTCTCCCAATAAATAAATTAAAAATATACTTGACAACGATGCACTCATGTTATATATTATAAAGAGACTAAAATAGGAGACAAAAAATGGCAAAAACAATAGGTATTGACTTAGGAACAACAAATTCTGTTGTCGCTGTAACAGAAGGCGACAAACCTATTATTATCGAAAACGAAGAAGGAGGACGAACAACTCCTTCTGTCGTTGCTTTTACAGAAAAAGGCGAACGGTTGGTCGGACAGGTTGCCAAAAGGCAGCGGATCACCAACCCTGAAAACACCGTCTACTCCATAAAAAGATTTATGGGGCGGCGCTACAAAGAAGTCCCTGAAGAAATCAAGCAGGTACCCTTTAAAGTAACACAAGCATCGAACGGAGATGTGAGAATAGAGGCGCTTGGTAAGAAATATTCCCCTCCTGAGCTATCAGCTATAATTCTTCGAAAATTAAAGAAAGCGGCTGAAGATCATTTAGGAGAAAAAGTAGAAAAAGCAGTCATAACTGTCCCGGCTTATTTTAATGATAGCCAGCGAAAGGCAACCAAGGATGCAGGAGTGATCGCTGGACTGAAAGTTGAGCGCATCATCAACGAACCCACCGCGGCAGCCCTAGCTTACGGAATGGATAAAAAGAAAGATCAGACTATCGCTGTCTATGATTTTGGAGGCGGAACTTTTGATATTTCTATTCTGGAAGTTGGAGAAGGTATTGTTGAAGTCAAATCAACAAACGGGGATACTCATTTGGGCGGAGATGACATTGACCAGAAAGTGCAGAACTGGCTGGTGAAAGAATTCAAAAAAGAGTCAGGAATAGACCTCACTAAAGACAAAATGGCTCTTCAGAGGCTAAAAGAAGCTGCTGAAAAGGCAAAAATGGAACTTTCGACAACAATGGAGACCGAGATAAACCTTCCTTTTGTTACCGCTGATTCCTCGGGTCCTAAACACCTTCTAATGAAGCTCACCAGGTCCAAATTAGAGCAGCTCATGGATGACATTATTCAAAGAACTGAAGGCCCGTGCAAACAAGCTCTTGCAGATGCAAACTTGAAACCAGGTGATATAGATGAGGTAATTCTTGTAGGAGGATCTACCCGAATCCCAAAAGTTCAGAAATTAGTTACAGACCTTTTTGGAAAAGAGCCTCATAAAGGAGTTAATCCTGATGAAGTGGTGGCAGCCGGAGCTGCTATCCAGGGAGCTGTTTTGACAGGGGATGTAAAAGATATTCTCCTTCTGGATGTGACTCCATTGACCCTCGGCATAGAAACTCTTGGAGCCGTATTCACCAAGATGATTCCTCGCAACACAACAATTCCTACCAAAAAAGTAGAAACATTCTCTACAGCCGCAGATAACCAGCCAAGCGTAGAAATTCATGTCCTCCAGGGAGAAAGAGAGATGGCAGCCGCTAACAGGACATTAGGCAGATTTCATCTGGATGGAATTCCTCCATCTCCACGAGGCATCCCGAAGATCGAAGTAACTTTTGATATCGATGCCAACGGAATCCTTCATGTCAATGCTAAGGACTTGGGAACGGGAAAAGAACAAGCTATTACCATCACCGGCCACAGCGGGCTCGAGGAGGATGAAATAGAAAAAATGGTTACGGATGCAGAATCACACTCTGAAGAAGATAAGAAGAAAAGAGAAGTTATAGATGCCAAGAACCAGGCAGACCAGCTGGTTTATAGCTTAGAAAAGTTATTAAGGGAAAATAAGGATAAAATTCCTGAAGATGAGGCAACTCGGGTTCAGGCTGAGATCGAAAACACCAAGAAAGCTATCGAAAGCGATAACCTGGAGCAAATAAAACAGGCAGTTGAAGCGCTTTCCCAGGTCTCGCATAAGTTGACAGAGATGATGTATCAGCAAGCCACTCAGCAACAACAGGCTCAACAAGGTCCTACCCAACAGGAAGCAGCCGGCAACCAAACAGCAGAACAAGCATCATCCGAAGGTCCATCCGAAGAAGAAGTTATTGATGCAGAAGTTGTTGACGATGATAAGAATAAGAAGTAAGCTTATTAAATTCTGATCTAAAACTAAGATACCTTCACTCCTCTGTTAACAATAAGGTCAGGGATGGATAAGGACTACTATAAGACACTTGGCGTTGATCGCAAGGCGACTCTAGCTGATATAAAAAAATCATACCGGAAGCTTGCGCGAAAATACCATCCAGATCTCAACCCGGGAGATAAAACATCTGAAACAAAGTTTAAAGAAATCCAGGAGGCTTATTCAGTCTTAAGCGATCCTAAGAAAAAAGGTCATTACGACCAGTTCGGGTTCGCCGGAGACGCGCCTCCTAGAGGACCACAATACCAGACATACACATCTGGTTTCGAAGGTTTCGATTTCTCTGGTTTTGGCACATCTTCATTCAGTAACTTCTTTGAAAATATCTTTGGCACAACCGCTCAGAGGACTTATCAAAGAGCAGAGAGGGGAGAAGATCTCCATTATACGATGAAAGTTGGTTTTATGGATGCTATCCATGGTTTAAAGACAAGGATAAAACTGACCCGAATGGTAGCCTGTCCTACCTGCAGCGGAGCTGGCTACATGCAGAAAGGTGGACAACAGGCATGTCCAGTATGCGGTGGGAGCGGACGTTCGACTATCCAGAGAGGCTCAATGAGATTTTCGGGGACTTGCCCTTCCTGCGGAGGAACAGGCAGAACTCCAGGGCAGGAATGCTCCATGTGCCATGGACATGGCCTTATTCAAAAGATTGAGCTTATAAGTGTCAGGATACCTGGTGGAGTCAACACTGGCTCAAAAGTTCGCATTCCTGCAAAAGGGAATGCAGGAAGAATGGGAGGCCCCTCAGGCGATCTGTTTATCACCATTGAAGCCGCCCCCCATCCTTTCTTTAACCGAGAGGGATCGAATATCTATGTAAAAATACCCATAACAGTGCCTGAGGCTACTCTGGGAGCGAAGATTGAAGTTCCTACTCTTTCCGGCAATACAACCATCAAAGTTCCTCCTGGTACAAAATCTGGTCAAAAATTCAGGATAAGGGCGAAAGGCGCCCCCCTGGCCGGGAAAAAAGCGCGAGGCGATCAATTTGTAGAAGTATCTATTGTTCCACCTCCTTTTAATGATGAGAGAACGAGAGAACTTATGAGAGAACTTGAGAAAATCTCTCCTCAGAACCCAAGGAAAAAAATGGCAATTCATTAAAATGAAAGAGAAAAAAGAACCAAAAAATTATTATCATATAAGCAGTGTTTCAAAAATGTTCAATATTCACCCTCAAACTCTTAGACTGTATGAGAGAGAAGGATTGTTAAGACCTTCTAGAAGCGAGGGAAACACGCGATGTTATACAGACGATGACTTGAGGCAGCTAGAAGTGATCCTGAATCTGACTCGGGATTTGGGAATCAATCTTGCTGGAGTGGAAGTTATCTTGAATATGAGAAAAAAGATAGAACAGATTGAAGCAGACGTAAATATGTTTCTGGAGTACCTAAGAAAAGAATTTTTTAAAGGCAACGAAGATGAATTTGAATTCAGAAAAAAAAGTTTAGTGCATATAAGCCAAGCTAAAATTATAAAAATTGAAAAAGAGAAGGAATGAGGGGCAAATACACGGACTTTATCGATTTTAAAAATTTAAGGCTCTATATGAATCAGATATCCAAATTTCCGGCCCTCACTCAAGAAGATGAAAAAAGATTAGGGAATCGCATCCAGAAAGGCGATAATAAAGCGCTTAAGGAATTGATTGAGTCGAACCTAAGATTTGTCGTTTCCTACGTGAAAAAGTACAGAGGAATGGGAATAGGCATGTTCGACCTTATCAACGAAGGAAACCTGGGTCTCATTGAAGCAGCAAAGAGGTTTGATCCCGACCGAAACGTCAAGTTCATATCATACGCTGTGTGGTGGATTAGGCAGGCTATTATCCATGCTTTAACGCGCTATTCTCGAGCTTATCATCTCCCTCAAAAGCTTTCTGCTAAAATATCAGATATGAAAAAAAAGGTTGCTGGGCTTAAAACAGAGCTGAGCAGAGAGCCGACAAGGGAAGAAATAGCAAAAAAAATGGGCATTGCCAAAAACGAGGTTGAGGATTTGGAGATATTAGACGGAAAGGATGTTTCCCTTAGCGATAAATACTTCGAGGAAGGCGTGGAAATTGAAGATAGGATACAAGACAATCTGACTCCGTCTGTTGAATACCAGATTATTAAAAACTCCATCCAGCAGCAAATCAGGGGAATGCTAGGCGAATTGGATGATAAAGAGGCAAATGTGATAAAATTAAGATTCGGATTGGATGATGATAAGGCTCGAACTCTTCAGGAAATAGGTAATATGCTGAATTTATCAAGGGAAAGAATAAGACAAATTGAGCAAAAAGCCATGAGAAAGTTGGCCCGCTCTCGAAGGCTCCAACAACTCAGAGGATATTTAAACTGATGCCAGAAACTACATGCTCTCTATGCCAGGGAACTGAATGGGTTCTGGAGGAATCCGATTCCGGGATCGTGGCTAAACGGTGCAAGTGCTTCCGTGAGCGGGAGAACGAAATCCTTTTTAATCAAGCCCAGATCCCAAAAAGATACAAACACTGTACTTTTAAAAACTTTGAAGAACATAACGATTCACACCGTGATGCGTTAAAGATAGCCAAAAAACTTGTCAAAAATTACCCTGTGCAGGATATCGGCCTTCTTTTCCAAGGCCCCTGTGGAGTAGGGAAGACGCATCTGGCAGTTGCTATCATTAATGAGCTGATCAAAAAGAAGAACATTCCTTGCTATTTCTGTGATTTCAGGAACTTGATAAGAAATATCCAGAGCACTTACACGCCTGACTCTTCTTTAACCGAATCACAATTATTAGAACCCGTTTTTCAAAAAGAAGTTCTTGTTCTTGATGAATTAGGAGCAAAAAGGACTACCGCATGGGTAGAAGATACGGTTTTCTACATTATTAATCGTCGATATAACAATAAAAAAGTTACTGTTTTCACTTCAAACTACATAGATAGCGGAGAAGCAGAAGAAGATTCCAGGGACCAACGCTTCAAAAAAGCCGATGATTCTCTAGTGGATAGGATCGGAGTTCGTCTAAGGTCGAGGATTTATGAGATGTGCAAAATTGTGGAGATGTGGGGCAAGGACTATCGTAAAGAAATTAAACAAGCCGGCTATCGCTTTTAAGGGGTCAGGTCTTGCTTTTTGCCTTTGCATGAGATTCTTGAGATGGGCAAAAAACAAGACCTGACCCCATTTACCCCATTTACATTTATAATCAAAACTTCTGGGCAACGCGTTGATATTCTCCATGAATTCTGCTAAATTAATGACAACTTGCTCCTCGGTAGCTCAATCGGTAGAGCGGGTGGCTGTTAACCACCATGTTGTAGGTTCGAGTCCTGCCCGAGGAGCCATTATTTACAATAGCTAGGCTTTTCTTTCCTTTAGGAATCATTACCCATTAAGAAGCGAGCTTAAACAAAATCTGTCTGAACATTTGAAATGGAAAAAGATTCCCATTTTTTTCTTTTTAATGACTACATCATTCCTAATTTACAAAAATTTTCACTCTCAATTGACAACTATTGTTCTCTATGCTAAGAGTTATGAGGAATACAGATGAAGAAAATCAAGAATAAAAGGCAAGATATTTCTTCAATCAAAAAGACAAGTTTCCATTCTAGCAATTACCGACTGATATCATTATCAACTCTTATATGGTAAACCATGGTGGCTAAAAAGAAAAAAGACAAGCTAGGAAGTATTGATGAAACAATTACAAAGCCCATATTTAAAATACCCGAACACCAGTCCAAAAATGCCTACATCCTTTTTTTGAAGGGACACCTCTTGGGCAAACTCTGCACCTTGCATAAGGGAACAACAATAATCGGTCGGAGCGTCCAGGCTGACATCCCACTCAAGGATGCCGGTGTCTCCCGAGAACACTCAGAAATCAAAGTAGACGGTGAAAATGCAATAATTAAGGATTTGGGAAGTACAAACGGTACTTTTGTCAACAACAAACGTATTACCAGACATGCTCTCAAAGATGGCGACAAGATCCAGATAAGCTCTTCGACTGTCTTTAAATTCATACTATCTGATGAAAGTGAAAAGGTATTTCATGATGAGCTATACCGCATGGGAGTCATGGATCCAGTCACTAACATCTACAATAAAAGATATTTCACAGAACGTTTGAAACAGGAATTCAGCCTTGCCAAGCGTAACAAAACCGGACTTTCTTTAATAATGATTGACTTAGATTTCTTCAAGAAAATTAACGATACCTATGGTCATCTGGCAGGAGACTTTATCCTCGGGAAACTCTCAGAGGTTTTTTCCAGCATGACCAGGGACGAAGACATTGTCGCTCGCTATGGAGGGGAAGAATTTGTTGCAATTCTCCCTGGAAGCAGCGAAGAAGGCGCTGTCATCTGCGCAGAAAGGATAAGGGAGAAAATTGCTCAAACACCTTTTATATTCGAACGTGAAACAATAAATATTACTGTAAGTATTGGGATTGCCACTTTAGATGAGAATAACTTCTTCGGAAGCTATGAAGATTTTATCGAAGCTGCAGATAACTGTCTCTACCGTTCCAAGAAAAACGGCAGGAACTGCACTACTTGCTCATCCGAAGCAGAAACTTAAGAAAGAAAATTTCTATAGATTACAACTACTCATTTTTCTAATTTCATTTTTTTATTAGCTTTAAGGGGTGATAAAAAATCATCTCATAAATCACCGCACAAGGTTATTTACTTTTTTATCTAATATTGTTTATTCTGCTTACTTGCTGTAATAGATACATAAAGACATTGCTTTTTGCTAATGAAGCATTGAAGATTAAAAAATGCCTCTTATTTTCATGGCGCGAGGCTCTATAACAAGAAGTGTTTGACAAAGAATAAAATATCTTCTATATATTTTATAAATTAAGTGGAAATAAAAAAAACAAAATGGAGGAATTAAAATGAAACGAATTTCAACTTCTTTTCCTGGATGGATGGCCATGCTTACACTGGCAGCGTTTCTTTTCGCCGTTGCTTCACCCGCATCTGCACAAGATGAGGACGGTGAGGAACTAAAGAAATTCTTAGAAGGCCTTTCGATGGATGCTGCAACACTGTACGTTGCTCCAGTTGTTTCGGCGTTTGGCTCGAATTTAAACGGAGGTTGGTTTCACAGGGCGCCCAGTGCAAAAATCTTTGGATTGAGTATCGAGGCAGGTGTGGTAGGGATGGGAACTTTTTACCCAAAAGATGAGGAATACTTGAGTTTTGACATAGATGGAGATTTTCAGTTCAGTGCGAGGCAGGCAGCCGATATAGTAGCACTTATACCTTTGGACCCAACATTAGAACCATTTCGAGCTCAAATAGAAAATGACTTGATTGATGCAATTGCTGGCAGAGAAATTTTTGTGGGAATATCTGGTGCAACTGTTATTGGCGATCCAGAGGATTATATCGAAATAGAGTACGGTGGAGAAGATATTGTTATTGATAATCCTTTATTTGGTCTACCCGGAGAACCGGCAACCATAACATTACCCGTCCCTTCGGATGTAATAACCCTTCCTATTGGTGGCTTCGAAGTCATTTCTGACCTTTCTTTTCTTCCCCTTGCAGCACCTCAATTAAGTGTGGGCACAGTTTTTGGAACACGAGTTACATTCCGTTAT
>SOIV01000044.1 GCA_004377005.1 Candidatus Aminicenantota bacterium
CCAATTTTCCATGGGAAACGATGACTCCACCGATCATTTTCTTCTTCCGTTAGTCAGCTTGCTACAAATTTTTTTCATTTATATTTTCAGCTCTAATTATTAACTTACCTGATTTATTCATAAATTATGCCGACACTAATATTTATTTTCATTGATATCTACTTGTTACGCTGATTTCGCCTCTAGCAAAACATTCAATCGGTCCCCAATGCATTTCTTTTTATTATCTGTCGGCATAATTTACCCTTCGGGCGGGCCGATTTCACCGCATCTGCTTCGTTACAGGGCATTTGCGGTGAAGAACCACAGCCGCATACCCTGTGCCTCGCATCTGCGGCAAACTCGATCCGTGAATAATCCAGGCTTATACATTTTACCATTTACTCTTTCCAATCTTAAGTTTTTTTCATGGATAATTCTAGCAAAAAACCGATGGCTTAATTTATTTATTTTTTCTCGGGAAAACAGAAAACCGATCAACAGAGTCACTTATCTAAATAGATCGCGATGATAAACTCTTACATTATAATTCTTATGCTTTATGTGCTCCTTTAGCTTTTCAGCCAATATTACAGACCTGTGTTTTCCCCCTGTGCACCCTGTAGAAATTGTCAAGTTGCTTTTTCCTTCGTCTATGAATCTAGGTATCAAAAAATCGACAAAGCTATACAATTTGGAAAGAAATTTTCTTGTTTCCTCTTCCTTGAGGACGAACTCCCTGACCTTCGGGCTCTTTCCTGTCTTGTTTCTCAACTCATCAATATAAAAAGGATTGGGCAAAAACCTTGTATCAAAAACCAAATCCGAATCCAGAGGAATGCCATATTTGTAGCCAAAACTGACAACCATAATCTGCATCTTCCGATCTTTTTTCTTAAAAAACTTTCTCGTAAGATGTTCTTTTATCTGAGAAATATTGGTCGAAGTGGTATCAATAACTTCGTCAGCCATTCTCTTTATTTCAGCCAATCTCTTCCTCTCTAACTTAACGCTCTCCAACACTGATTTCTTTCTGGCCAGGGGATGAGGTCGTCTGCTTTCGCTGAATCTTTTAACCAGGGTCTCGTCTGAAGCTTCGAGAAAGATCAGGCGAGGGGATATTTTCTTTCTAATAGTCTTTAAAACCTCTGGAAAATTTTTGGAAAATCCAGCTTCCCTTATATCCACTACAAGAGCGATTTTTTCTATTTCGACCTCTTTTCTTGTCCAGAATTCAACTAAATTGGGAATAAGCTTGGAAGGCAAATTGTCTATACAGTAATACCCAATATCCTCGAGAAACCGACTGACTACAGTCTTCCCTGATCCGGATAATCCTGTGATAATAAGAAATCTATCGTCTTTCACTTTTTTTCCTCTTCTAGCTTCAACGAAGGGAGAGGGCACGATTGAGCTTCCGGACTATGTCCTGGGGTGCATGGTAACCTTTTTCTTTTAAAATGTAGACTTTACAAGCAACCTCTATCAAGGTTGCTATGTTCCTGCCAGGAGCCACAGGAATATTTATCTGAGGGATCTTCACTCCTAAAATTTCGTAATCTTCAGGGGTCTTTAGGCCAAGGCGGTCGTCCTCTTTTTCTCGCTGCCTTTTTTCCAGTTTGATAACTAAGTCAATTGCTGATCGCTTCAAGACAGCTTTGGATCCAAAAATCTCTTTAATATTGATTATTCCTAAACCTCTTATTTCCATAAAATTGCATGAGATTGGGGGAGCTCTTCCTACTAACCTACTGCCATTTTCTCTCTTAACGTGCACTACATCATCACAAACAAAACGATGACCTCTAGAGATGAGCACTAAAGCGCTTTCGCTCTTTCCGATGCAGCTATCCCCCACAATAAGAACTCCCAAGCCAGAAATTTGGAGCAACCCTCCAGAAATTGTGACTTGGTCAGGCGAGAGATGGAAAAGAAAGCTCTTCATTCTTTCCCGACACATTTTTTGAGAGAGCATAGAGCGAAAAAGTGCCAATCTTTTTTCTTTCGCCTCTTTCTCAATTTCCGGAGAAAAGGAAAGATTATCGGCAAGAATAACACAAGGCGGGCTTTCCTTGAATCTTTTCCTTATAAAGTCCTTCCTTTCCTTGGAAGAAAGTTTTTCAAAATCTTGAATTTCTTTTTTTCCCCAGACCTGAA
>SOIV01000194.1 GCA_004377005.1 Candidatus Aminicenantota bacterium
GGGCCTGTCCCCATTTTCTTGGCCCCTTTTTCTAATGTCTCGTCCACGATTAATCACTGTCTTCTTTCTTACAGAAAAAGTAGCCTGTCCTCTTTTTCTCGCCTTTTTTTCGCATCTAAACAAATCAACATTCTTCTAATAAATATCGAGAGATGACCAGACGCTGAATCTCAGAAGTACCTTCATAGATAGAGAAAGCTCTGGCATCTCTATAAAGTTGCTCAATCAAAAATTCTTTTGAGTATCCATAGCCTCCGTGAATTTGTAAAGCTTGATAGGCAATTTTATTGGCGGCTTCTGAAGCGAAGAGTTTGGCCATGGAGGATTCTTTGGTATAGGGTTTCCCTTTATCGATTAAATCAGCAGCCTTGTAAGTTAGCAATCGAGCCGCATCTCTTAGTGTACTCATATCAGCAATCATGAATTGAATAGCCTGAAATTCGGAAATTTTTCTACCGAAGGCTTCTCTCTGTTGGGCATATTTAACTCCCTCTTCTATAGCCTTATCAGCAAGACCAACGGCTTGAGCAGCAATACCGATTCTTGAGCCGTCAAGGCAATGGAAGGCAACAGCTGCTCCTTTTCCTTCTTCTCCCAAAAGATTTTCCGCAGGAACTTGACAATCTTCCAAGACATATTCCGCAGTTAAAGAAGAATGCAGCCCCATCTTTTCTTCAATCTTGGAGGCTAAAAATCCTGGAAAATTTTTCTCTACGATAAACGCATTCAGTTTCTTCACGCCTGGTTTAATCTCTGTCGAGGCAAAAATAATAGAGGCATCTGCTTCGCTTCCAGTAGTAACCCATGATTTTGTCCCGTTTAAAATATAAAAGTCACCTTCCCTTATCGATTTCGTTTTAAGGTTTTTCGCATCTGAACCTGCTCCTGGCTCAGTCAAAGAAAAAGCTCCCAGCATTTCCCCTTTGGCCGCTTTTGGAAGATATTTTTTCTTCTGGGTCTTATTTCCAAACTTCATGATGGAGTAGCAAAAGAGCGAACAATGAACACTGACAATAACGGCTAGTGAAGGAGATGCCCGAGCGATTTCTTCAAGGGCAAGAATCAGGGATATGTGGTCTGTTTTTGTACCTCCATATTCTGAGGGAATAGTCATACCCAGGATTCCTAGTTTTCCCAACTTATCTAAAAATTCACGAGGAAATTCGTGGGTATCTTCTAAGATTTTTACTTTAGGTTCAATCTCCTTTTGGGCAAAATCCCTGACCATAGCTTTAAGTAGCTTTTGATCCTCTGTGAGCTCAAAATTCATTTTTCCTCTTTTTTCTTTTTTTAAAGTTTACTTGCCTCTTCCGTCATAAAGAGAAAGCTATTTTGAACCTCAATTTTTTATGAGCCTAATTTTGCTTTCTGAAAAAGAGGAAAGAGCCGGTCGTATGTCGTTTCGAGATTTTCTATCATCACCTTTGTTTCGCCCACGATAGGCATAAAATGCGAATCTCCGGTCCAGCGCGGTATCACATGTAGATGATAATGATCGGTAACACCTGCCCCGGCACACTTGCCTAAATTCATACCGGTGTTGAAGCCTTGAGGACAATATTTCTTTCTCAGAGCCTTCAAGCTCAATTTGAGGAGATCTGCCATCTCATCAGTCGATTCTTTTTTTGCGCGCTCGAATGAAGAAACGTGTTTGTAAGGAACAATCATCAGGTGGCCAACCGTATAAGGGTATTTATTCAACACAATGAAGTTGTGAGCGCCTCTAAAAAGGATGAATGCTCCTCTGTCGTCTTTTGATTTAAGAGCGTGGCAAAAAATGCATCCGCTCATTTTGGATGATCGTCTGACGTATTCTTTTCTCCAAGGAGCAGAGATATATTCCATTATTTACTATTTATCAGGTTTTTTAGGATTTTACTCGGCTTAAAGTACAAAACCTTCTTAGGAGGAACATGAACTGGTTCACCGGTTCGAGGATTTCTTCCTGAGCGTGAATTTCTTTGTCTGAAGCGGAAACTTCCGAAACCCCTTAATTCTATTTCTTCTCCCCTTAAGATCGCTTCTTTTATAGTCTGAAAAAAAAGATTTACGCCTGCTTCTGCCTCTTGCTTTGAAATGTTCATTTCTTTTGAAATTTTGTTGATTAAGTCGGCTTTAATCATCTTTTTT
>SOIV01000074.1 GCA_004377005.1 Candidatus Aminicenantota bacterium
GTTTTTCAATTATTTTATAGTGGGAGATGGTTTGGCCGATCATTTTTTATTCTGATCTTAAGGTAATCTTACCCAACCCGATTATTCTAATAGGTATGCCCTATTATGTAGATAAGCGTAATATAAAATGCTTTTCCTGTCAAAGCTAAAATTAGACGTGCTGATCGATGGCAAAAGCAAGAACGACTCTGGGCAAGAGGACAGGAACGGACAATAATTTTTGTAGTGCCCTCTTATCCTTTATTTTATATCCAATACAATCAAGGATTACTACTTCTACTTTTTTTCGAGAAAAATTTTGGGCTATTTCTTTCCAGCTTTTTCCCCTGGCATAGGGAGATTTAACTTCCACAATAACTTTGTCTTTTTTCCACTTTTTCTTTGCCGCATCAATTTGACCTTCTAAGGGCACAACTACTCCAAGGCACTTTATATTTATTATACGAGTGATCAAGAACTTTAGAGAATTAAAAGGGAAAATGATCCATGGGGGAAATTCTGTCTTTTGAAAGTCATGGGTGCAGAGTACTCCCACCACCTTCACCTTCATTTTCGTTTTCATTGAATTAATAGCTTCAGGCAGGAGAGAGCTTATTTTCTTCTCGCTAAGCTGAACCGAACTGCCTTTCCTTAAACGAGTGACTAACGGTATTTCCCCGGTTTTAGGCTTTAAGCGTCTAATTTCCTCAGGGCTGAGATTATCCAGCAATCCTTTTTCCAGAATTTGTATTTGAGGAAGAAAAAAGGGATTCATTTCAGGCACCACGTCTTCCCTGGGAGACTGGCCGATGGTGAGAAGTCCTACCTTGACTAAAACCATTCTGTACCCATTAGAAATAAAACCATTTGCTTTTATCTAATATTTATCCTTTATCTAATAATTAGGTGGAATTGTCAAAAGGTATTCGCCTCACATCGTCCTTGATATTGCCACGCTTCCTTCGGTCGCTTGAAAATATATATTTTTATGAGATTGCTTCGCTTCACCCGCAATGACATATTCCTTTGAGATTGTGACGCTCCCCTCGGTCGCTTGCAACGACAGTTTATCTGTTTCCCTGCGTTTTTAAATGCTCTAAAGAGCCGTAGAGAGAAATTAATCTCTGGAATTCCTTCTGATCGTAAAAGGAACATTTTCCCTCGCCATAGGCTTTGGCCACTTCAACCACGAATCTAACCGCCATTTCTATATCTATCGTGTGATTGGCGCCGGTGGCGCATCCTGGGACGGGAACCTCAGTCGTGATCGCTACTCCAACCACAGGAGCACTGGTCGCCGTGGCTGGCTGCATAATACTGTTGAGATGGTAGATTTCATTCCCGTAGGGAGTTATATCCTGTGTCGTTATCGGAAAAACAACTGGCAATTTGCCCGTTACTATCTGCATAATATCCAGTAAATCTTCGCTCACTCTCAGTATGTAGCCATCTTTTAGGGTGGGGGAGATGGCAAAGCCTCTGCAGTTGATTACTCGGTTCCCTTTAGTCGTATCAATAGAGAGAATTGCCTCCATTCGTTCATCTACCTCGTATTTATTCATCGTCTCTATGGAAACAGGCGAGTCCATAAAGTCAACAGGCTCATGAGGGATAATTGGCGAGCTGGGACAAAGATGGGTAGCTACAACGACGTCGCCTTTGAGTATATCTCCTTTTTTTCTCATTACAGCGATTTTCGCTGCAGCAGCTAAGGCTGTTATTGCCCCGTCAGCATCAGATACAAGACCAATCTTATGAGGCCTGGCGCCTATTCCTCCCAGGCGACCTATAATGCCCAGGGTAGGGGCGTTGTGTGCATATGATTTACCCTCTTTTTCTACTTTTAGTTTTCCTTCCTTCCCTCCCTTTGATTTTCCTTCTTTGCCTCTGATGGTTATCTTCACAAATTCAGTCTCTCCTTTATCTTCTTTTATCTTTCGAGTTTCAATTTCTGATTCATCTATCCCACGCTTCAGAAAGAATTCTTTTATTTCATCTCCCTCTATTACCGGACTATCCAGTAATTCGTAAACTTCGATTACCTGTTTAAAAGACATGGTTTCACTCCTTATCTGGGAAAATTTTCATCACAGTATAATAAAGAATAATTGAAGAAATTATTCCGTTAAAAGCAAAAACGGAAAAGG
>SOIV01000062.1 GCA_004377005.1 Candidatus Aminicenantota bacterium
ATAAAAAAAGAATCAAAACTCACCCTAATTTCACCTCTTAAGGCGATTTACATGTTTTCCTTTGTGAATTATTCTCTCTTAAAGGAAGAGCAACTTTTATACTTTTTAAAGAGGTTATATTGGCCACTCACAAAGAAAATCACGCCTCGCCTGAATCAAAAATAAAGTCGAGCTTCAAGTCCATCTTTTATAATGCGGCGAATATCGCCGTTCAGGGATACAACATAAAGGGCGAGGTAGTTTATTGGAACAGTTTCTCAGAAAAATTATTCGGATTCACCGAGAGGGAAGTAAAAGGGAAAACTCTTAAAGACTTCTTCACCTCAGAGTCTGATGAAAATGAGTTCAAAAAATATCTAAAAAACGCCATTCGCCAAAATAAGCCTTCCCCCAAGAAGGAATGGGCAATAACCACAAAAAAAGGAGAGGTCCTTCATGTTTTATGCCACATCTTTCCCGCAGTTCTCACTGCTCTGCCTGAAGAAGAATCCATAGCAATAGCTATGAATTTCGACATAACAGACAGTAAGAATGCCAAAGAAAAAACAAAAGAAATAGTCCGCCAGATGGAGAGATTCTCAGAAATATCTGCAGATATATTATCTATCAAAAACGAAGAGGAGCTTTTCGATCACGTATCTCAAGCTGTCGTCGATATCTCAGATTTCGGAAAAGTGCTCATATCCTATTTTACGGATACCCCTCCCTACCGGGAAATTATCGGGCATAAAGGAATTAAGAAAACTGATTTAGAGAGATTAAAGAAAGCAAAGATGCCGAGGGAAAAATACCTGAAATACTTTGAAAAATCCGTAAAAATCGGAAGCCAGTCCTGCTACATCCCGCACTCCTCAAAGGACATACTGGATAAGGATGCGGTCGTACCCGGAGAAAAAACATACCCAAAAAAAGAAGGCCGATGGAACAAAGAAGATAATCTCCTTGTAGTCATGAAGGATACCAGGGGCCAGATAATTGGAATTATCTCTGTCAATGACTCCAAAAGCGGCTTGATTCCGACCGAAGAAACGGTAAGGCCTTTGGAGATTTTTGCTAACTTGATCTCGGAAATAATCCAGAGGCACAAGCTTTCCCAAATAATCAGCAAATCTGAAGAAAAGTATCGAGAACTGGTTAACAACGTTAAAATAGGAATTTTCAGGGCAACACCGGGCGGGAAGCTTCTTGAAGTCAATCCCTCCGTTGTGGAAATGTTTGGTTACACACGTGCGAAGGAGTTTCTTAAAGTTAAAACAGCTTATTTATACGAAAATCAGGATGACAATGTAAAGTTAATGAAGGAATTGGAAGAAAATGACCTTGCCAAGAATAAAGAGTTCATTCTGAAAAAAAAGGACGGGACATCTTTTTGGGCATCTTTAACATCAACAGCGGTCAGGGACAACTCTGGAAAAATCATATATTACGATACAGTGCTCGAAGACATCTCAGAGAGAAAAAATTTAGAAGAAGAAGTCAAACGCCTTTTAATTACTGATGAGCTGACAGGGGTGTACAACAGAAGACATTTCAACCAGAATTTACCCCAAGAAATCAAAACAGCGGAAAGATGGAGAAGTGCTTTGTCCCTTATTATGATCGATATAGATGATTTTAAAGAATACAATGATAAGTACCTTCACCTTGAAGGAGATGAGGTCTTAAAACAGACCGCCCAGGTCATATCCAACGTCATCCGCAAAGAGATGGACTGGGCCTCAAGGTTCGGAGGTGATGAATTTATCATTATCTTGCCCGGACTCACCACTACCCAAGCTGCCAAGGTGGGGGAGAGGATCATAAAACTTTTTCAACAGATAAAATTCAAGCCCAAAGATGAAATAGTCCAAAAAACTTTAAGCATGGGACTTGCCCATTGTCATTATGCTGAAGTAAGGCCCAAGAGAGGTAACAAAAACAAAGGAACTACGACAAATTATGAAAAAATTGCCACAGAGTTAACCATCCTTGCCGATAAAGCCTTATTCAAGGCAAAAAAAGCGGGAAGAAATCAGCTTATTATCTCGAAAGAAGCCATAGAGCTCAGCCGGTTTACTAAATAAGTCTGAACCTCGTTTTCAAACAAGCCTGAATAAGAAGGTCATCCCTTTTTTCGCTAATCCC
>SOIV01000113.1 GCA_004377005.1 Candidatus Aminicenantota bacterium
TTTAACTTATTAGGTGGAGATCATACATATATTAAGATAATAAAGGAGTGCTCTTGTGAAAAAGAAATTATCCATTTCTTTCCTTATAATAATAACTGTTTTCTTCCTTATTGGGGGTAAAAAGAAAGAAAAAAGCAAGGTTCCCCCCGCTTACAAAAAATGGCTGGAAGAGGAAGTCGTTTATATCATGGCTCCAATTGAGAGGGAAGTTTTTCTTAAGCTTGAGACAGATAGAGAAAGAGACCTTTTCCAAGATGCTTTCTGGAAGCACAGAGATCCTACTCGAGGCACACCCACAAATGAATTCAGGCAGGAACACTATCGGCGTATAAATTATGCCAACCATTTTTTTGGAAGGGGGGCACCAAAGCTAGGCTGGAGAACTGACAGGGGAAGGGTATACATCATTCTGGGCGCACCCAATGATATACAAAGGTTTGAGGGAAAGACTGTGGTTTACCCTACTGTAATATGGTTCTATCAAGGCCTTACAAAGTTCGGTCTTCCTCCAGGCTTTAACCTTGTTTTTTTTCAGAAAGGAAGCCTAGGAGAGTTTAAACTTTACAGTCCTCTCAAGGATGGCCCGCAGGCTTTGATGACATCTTATTGGGGAGACCCTACAGATTATTTAATGGCCTATAACGAGCTGAGAGAGATGGAGCCAGAGTTGGCTCAGGTTTCTTTGTCTCTTATCCCTGGAGAAGGTGGCGCTTATGCTATAGGTCGGCCTTCCCTGTCTTCAGATTTATTAATACAGAGAGTTGAGACAACCGCCATTAGACAAATAGAGGAGAGATATGCCAGAAAGTTTCTCGAGTACAAAGATATCGTGGAAGTGGAATATACGGCCAATTATATCGATAGTGATTCTCTGGTCAAAGTGATTAAAGACCGCTCAGGATTTTATTTTGTTCACTATGCTATTGAACTAGCAAAGCTTTCTGTGGGCCAATACGAGAATAAATATTACGCCAACCTGAAACTTAACGGCACTGTCTCGAACCTGGAAGGGAAAAACATTTATCAATTTGAAAAAAACATTTCTCTTGATCTTGATGAAGAAAGAATAAAGAGCATAAGGCGCCAGCCGCTGCTTATTCAGGATATGTTTCCTCTTATCCCCGGGAATTATAAACTTTCCATCCTGGTTAAAAATGAAACATCCAAAGAATTTACTTCACTGGAGCGAAGCCTCGTCATTCCGCAGGATGAGGAAGCCCTCCAGATGACTTCGCTCATTTTAGGCTACAGGATTAAAAAGAGCACACCACAGCAAAACAGGCTGCGGCCGTTTCAAGCTGGAGAAAGCCAGATTTACTTCCAGGCGAATAGAGTCTTTCTCAGGAAGGACAATTTGATCATAGTTTTTCAGATTCATGGTCTGAGCGGGGAATTGAGAGAGAAAGGAGAGGTCAAATTTACCTTCCTTAAAGGCGGAGAAGAATTTCTTTCTAAAAATAGAAAAGTCGCAGAATACCAAGACTTGCCAAATATTCTGGAGCAGTTTGATCTTAGCCAATTCCCTCCAGCTCACTACAGGGTTCAAGTTTCTCTTTTTGTTGATGGGCAGGAAGTCCTTTTTGATAGCGAACAGTTTGATATAACTCATCTTGAGGCCATAGCGCGTCCCTGGGTTTATTCTAAAATCTCGCCTGATACCCAAGATCCTCTCCATTTTTATTTGATAGGCACCCAGCTTTTCAACAGCGGCAAGATAGCCGAGGCTCGGGTCAATCTGGAGAAAGCGTTCCAGAAAAAGCCAGATTCAGTTGATTTTGCTTTAAACTTGGCCCAGACTTACATGGTCTTGAACGAATACAAAAAAGTTGAATCTTTGCTGTTTCCTTTTATAAACCAGCCTCAGCCGCCAAGATACGAGGTGTTTTTTATGATGGGCAAAGCCTACCAGATTTTGGGAGAGTTAAGCAAAGCAATCGAGGTCCTGGATAAAGCCATCTCTCGTTATGGAATAAATATCAATTTATTAAATACCATTGGCGAGTGCTATTTCCAATTGGGTGAGCCGGACGAAGCCTTAGCAGCTTGGCAAAAATCCCTGGAGATAAACCCGAATCAGCCTCAAATCAAGAAGAGTGTTGAGGCTTTAAAGGAGAAAAAATGAG
>SOIV01000309.1 GCA_004377005.1 Candidatus Aminicenantota bacterium
TTATTTCCCTTCTTACCCGGGATGATCTCCTGAAATAATAGCCTCCAGTAACTCGTCTCTTCGGGATCAGGCCCTATCATAGGGAAGCTCAGATAATCGAGGGTAGCAAATTTTCTCTTCTCAATGGTAAGATCTGATCCGGAAGCATCTCCAAAACCTTTGTCCTGAACATAGCAACCAGTTACTACGGAAATAAGGATGCTTACATCTGATTCCAGCTATTTGCTTTTTGCTATCTATTCGTATAAAATTTCATACCTTTTCTAGAGAGTATTAAGGCATGACAGATGAAAGGAAGAGAATAAAGCTAGGAACTGCCCTTATTCCTATTGTTTTTTTAATCGTTGTTTTAGCCTTGACAATCGGTGTTTTCAAACAACCACCTCACATCCCATTAATCAGTGCTGCTGCTGTTGCTGCCTGCGTTGCCGTTATCTTAAAACATCCCTGGAAGGAAATTCAGGAGGGAATGGTTCATGGGATTATGCTGGCCATGGGCGCAATTCTGATTCTGATGGTTGTCGGGCTGATGATCGGCACCTGGATTATGGGAGGGATTGTCCCATCAATGATTTATTACGGCTTAAAGGTTCTCTCTCCAGGAATTTTTCTTGTAGCTACTCTTATCATCTGTTCAATCGTTTCTCTGGGAACAGGATCTTCTTGGTCGACAGCTGGAACAGTCGGAGTTGCACTAGTCGGTGTGGGTCAAGGCCTGGGAATTCCGGTTGCTATGGTAGCCGGAGCAATTATTTCAGGAGCTTACTTTGGTGATAAAATGTCCCCTCTCTCAGATACAACCAATCTCGCTCCTGCTGTGGCAGGAACGGATCTGTTTTCCCATATAAGGCACATGGTCTACACTACTGGTCCAGGATATATTATTTCAATTATTCTATATGGATTGCTCGGAACTAGATTTTCGGGAGGGGGTATGAAGGCAGAAAATATCGAGGTAATTCTTTCTACCATCAAATCAAATTTTTTCATTCACCCCATTCTTTTGCTTCCTCCCCTTTTGGTTATAGTGATGGTCGTAAAAAAGATTCCACCTTTACCTGCCCTGTTGGGAGGAACTGCCTTGGGCGGAATTTTTGCTATAATCGCACAATCAAAGCCTTTAGCCGAAGTAATCCAGGCTGCTCAATCTGGGTATGTTTCTCAGTCAGGAGTAAAGATGGTGGATGACTTGCTGACCAGAGGCGGTCTTGAGAGTATGATGCCAACAGTAGCCTTGATAATCTGTGCCCTTTCCTTTGGTGGCATAATGGAGAAAACAGGGATGTTAGAGGTTTTAGCCAGAGCCCTCCTTAAAAGAGTAAAGAGAACAGGGTCACTTGTGGCAACTACTATTTTCAGCTGCATCGGGCTGAATGCAGTTGCCTCAGACCAGTACATAGCGATTGTTATTCCAGGAAGGATGTACAAAAATGCATTTGACGAGCGAGGCCTTCATCCTAAAAATCTTTCTCGCTGTTTAGAAGATGCAGGAACTCTTACTTCTCCTCTCATTCCCTGGAATAGCTGTGGTGCTTTTATGGGCGCGACCTTAGGAGTAAATCCTCTTATCTATCTTCCTTATGCTTTTCTGAATCTATTGACTCCCCTCGTTTCTTTGTTTTATGGCTACACCGGGATTACTATGGAAAAGATAAAAGAGCCAGACAAGGTATAATAAAAACGGGGACCCCCAATAAACAGGCTACTTTTTTGTGGGGTCAGGTCTTGCTTTTTGCCTTTGCTCATGCAAACGCAATTTATGCTCATGCATTACATCGCGGGCGATCCCGCTTTTTTTATAAATGGGCAAGGGGGCGTGGTGGTCTCATCCTGAAGATAGGAAATATCTATGCCGCCCTCACTCATCCTTGTAGTGAGATATTAATGCGTTTGTATGAGATTTTTTAAACAAGCAAAAAGCAAGACATGACCCCCGATAGAAATATATCTCACGAAGCTTATCTAACCTATTTTGTGCTAAGGAATAACGTTATATTTTTTTCCGATTTTGGTGAAAGCTTCTATGGCTTTATCCAGGTGGTGTTTTTCATGGCCTGCTGAGAGCTGGACTCTTATCCTGGCCTGACCTCGAGGGACAACAGGATAGTAAAATCCAATGACATAAATTCCATCTTCAAGGAGATCTCGGGCCATATCTTGAGAAAGCTTGGCATCATTTTCAAATTTACCGAGCATAATAGGAACAATAGGATGGACTCCAGGTGTTATGTCAAATCCAGCTTCTGTCATTTTTTCCCGGAAGTACTTTGTGTTATCTTCCAGCTTATCCCTAAGCTCTGTAGTTTCAGAAAGGAGGTCAAAGACGGCGATCGACGCACCAACAACAACGGGAGCTAAGGTATTGCTGAAAAGATAGGGTCTTGAGCGCTGTCTGTAAAGCTCGATGAGCTCTTTTCTTCCGGAAATAAATCCGCCTGAGGCACCTCCGAGGGCTTTGCCTAGAGTTCCTGTGATGATATCTATTTTGCCCATTACTCCTCTGTATTCAGGGGTTCCTCTCCCTGTTTTGCCGAGAAATCCAGTTGAATGGGCATCGTCAATCATGACCATGGCGTCGTATTTATCTGCCAGCTCACAGATTTCATCAAGTTTTGCAATATTACCATTCATGGAAAACACACCGTCAGTGGCCACCAATCTGTAACGGACTCCCTGAGTTTCCTTTAATTTCTCTTCGAGATCAGCCATGTCGGTATGCTTATAAATGAGTCTTTGGGCTTTGCAGAGGCGGATACCATCAATAATAGATGCATGGTTGAGCTGATCGGTTATTATGGCGTCTTCTGCTCCAATCAGAGGTTCAAAGGTTCCTCCGTTGGCGTCAAAACAGGCAGCATACAGGATAGTATCTTCTGTCTGGAGAAACGCAGATATCTTCTGTTCTAAAATCTTATGAATGTCTTGAGTCCCGCAGATAAAACGAACTGAACTCATTCCGTATCCCCATTCGTCAAGAGTCTTATGGGCTGCTTCGATGACTTTGGGGTGGCTCGACAGGCCTAAATAGTTATTGGCGCAGAAATTCAGGACTTCTTTACCGCCTTTAACCTCGATCGCTGCTCCCTGGGGAGTCATTATGATTCTTTCCGATTTGTAGAGACCTGCATCGTGAATAGATTGAATTTCTTTTGTCAAATCATTCTTTATCTTGCCATACATTAAATACCTCCTTTAAGTTTCTAGACTATATCAAAAATCCAATTTCAGGTCTATCTTTTTTAACAATTTGCCGTTTATTATTGCGTTTTACTCTTTATTTTTTACTTGCTATAATCTGTTGCCATGGCAGGCAAAGGATCTTATTTTTTTGAGCCGTTCACAGAATCATTTGGCAGACGGTTAAAAGTCGAAAAATTCTATTATCAAGGGAAGACAAAATATCAGTTCGTCCAGTGTTTTTACAACGAGTTTCTTGGCAAGGTTCTTTTTCTGGATGAAAAGATTCAATCGGCGCAAATAGATGAATATATCTATCATGAATCATTGGTTCATCCGGCCCTCATCACTCATCCTTCCCCTCGAGAGGTGCTGGTGATTGGAGGTGGAGAGGGTGCAACCATACGGGAAGTGCTCAGGCACAGCACGGTTGAAAAAGTGATAATGGTGGATATCGACAGGGAACTTGTGGAACTGTGCCAGAAATATTTACCCGAGTGGTCTGAAGGTGCGTTTTCTAACCCAAAAACAGATCTCATTTTTAAAGATGCCCGCCCGTTTGTTGAGAAAACAAGAGAGAAATTTGATGTCATTATTTCTGATTTGACTGAGCCCCTAGAGCAAGGGCCATCTGTTTTTCTTTTTACCGAAGAATTTTTCTCGAAAAGCTTCGAAGCCCTAAAGGAAGATGGTTTATTCGTTCTTCAGGCAGGGAGCGCTGATCCTTCTTACAGTCAATTTTTCTGCTCATTGGTGAAAACTTTAAAAAAAGTTTTTCCTATAGTTCGTCCCTACTGGACTTTTGTTCTATCGTTCGGCATGCCCTGGGGCTTTGTCCTGGCTTCCAAGACAAAGGATCCTCTTGTGCTGGATGAGAAAGAAATAGCTCAAAGAATGCGTGAGCGTGCAGTAAAGAAGCTAAAATATTATCATCCTGGCTTTCACCAGAGCTACTTTGCTCTGCCTCTTTATTTAGTGAAAAGTATAAAACAGGGGAAAGTTTTAACAGATAACAAACCGTTCATCTGGAAATTATGAGCACTAAGAAAGAAAACCGGGAAGCAGACCCTTCGGAGGAAAGAGAATACCATAGCCCATCGAGTGGTATTTTTTTCAAGCTAAAAAGACTTCTTTACAGGGATAAATCCGATTATCAAAAAATAGAGGTTATCGAGAACGAGTATTTTGGAAGAGTCTTGCTCCTTGATGATCTCGTTCAGACTTCAGAAAGAGACGAATTTTTCTATCACGAGATGCTTGTTCATCCAGCTTTTGTTTCGCATCCTTCCCCTCAGAGCATTCTTGTAATCGGCGGGGGAGATGGGGGAGCTCTTAAGGAAATTCTTCGCTACCCGATAGAGCATGCTTGCCTTGTGGAGATCGATCAACAGGTTATCGATGTCTCCAAAGAATATTTTCCTTGGCTTTTGCCCTCTCTTGAAGATGGAAGAACTGAGCTTATAATCGCTGACGGCAGCGAATTCATCGAAAAAACAGATAAGAAGTTTGATATTGTTTTTATAGATTCCTCTGACCCTACAGGGCCTTCTACTTCTCTTCATGAAAAGGGTTTTTACGAGAACCTGAAAAGGTGTCTTAACCTCGAAGGCATAGTAGTCTTACAGGCCGGTTCGCCTTTTTATCACCTGGAGTCAATTAAAAAGAAAGATGCTTTCCTTAAGAAACTTTTTAAAAATGTCTGTTTCTACACAAGCCCTGTTCCCACTTATCCTGGAGGAAGTTGGTGCTTTGTTTTTCTATCAGATGAAGTCCAGCCCTTAAAGATAAAAAGAGATCCTCCTCGAGGACTTAAATATTTTAATCTTGATATTTATCAAGCAGCATTTTCTCTGCCAAATTTCATGAAAGATTTGGGATACAGATATTATTAATAGTTCAGTTTTCCTTCTGCATGGCGCTTACTGAGAACTTCAAGCATATCTTTGGTCATAGCAGCTAAATCGTAGCTAGGCTCCCATCCCCATTCCTCACGGGCAGCAGAGTCGTCAAGAGAATTGGGCCATGAATCTGCGATTTCCTGCCTAAAATCGGGCTCGTACTCACAGGTAAATTCAGGAATATATTTTTTGATTTCAGCCGCTAATTCGCCAGCAGAAAAACTCATAGCAGTCACATTGAAGTCAGAGTGATGTTTCAATCGGGAAAAATCTGCTTCCATCAAATCTGCGGCAGCTTTGAGGCAGTCTGGCATGTACATCATCGGGAGTCTCGTGTCTTCTTTCACAAAGCAGGTGTATTTTTTGTTTTTTACGGCTTCAAAATAGATAGCTACGGCGTAGTCTGTTGTTCCTCCTCCAGGCAGGGTCTCATAGCTTATGATGCCCGGGTAGCGGCAGCCTCGAATATCAAGGCCGAAGCGCTTGACATAATAATCGCAGAGAAGCTCTCCAGCAACCTTGGTCACTCCATACATCGTTTTTGGTCTTAAAATTGTTTCCTGAGGAGTATTATCAAGGGGAGTTTCAGGGCCAAAAGCAGCGATAGAACTGGGAATAAAGATTCTCGTCATTTCATGTTCCAAGGCCACTTCAAGGATGTTATAGGTTCCGTTCATGTTCACATCCCAGCAGAGTACAGGATTTTTTTCTCCTACTGCAGAAAGGATTGCGGACAAATGATAGATGGTGTCGATGTTGTATTTCTTAACGACTTCTTCGATCGTCTCCTTTTTTGCGACATTGATAAATTCAAACGGGCCGGAATCGCGGAGCTCAGGGCTGGGTTCGGTTCTATGCCCGGTGGCGAGGACATTATCATTGCCGTATTTCTTTCTTAAAGCCATGGTTAATTCAGAGCCAATCTGGCCAACTGAGCCGGTGACCATGATTTTTTTCATTTCTTTTGCCATTTTTCCTCCAGGATTTACGAATTTCCCTTAGTTTGAGCCAAAGAGAATTTACTTATATATTTCCCTATATAAGATGTCAACAAAAAAGGGTTGCGTCAACAGTGGGGTCATACCTTTAGTGCTTTTATAATTTTTATAAAAAGAGCTAATAAATGAGGAACGTACCCTTGAATTTCCTTGAAAAATTTGACATCTTTTCCTTTTCTGTCTAACATTCTTAGTTAGCTCGTTTCTCCTGAATGCTGAATATGTCAGATGCTGAGACCCGACCCAAATCATTTTTCGTTCCCAAACATATTCCGACCCCGATCACAATCCCAATAAAAATCAAATGTTGAAACCTGATCCCAAGAAAGTTCCTTTAGGATTGATTGTCATTTCAGTCGTTATGTTTTTTGCGGCCGTAGCCATAGACATTTTTTGGCTGGCAAGATTTGTGGGAAAGGCATTTTCTTCGACAATGCCTGTCAATCCTGCTGTCTATAATGCCATGGCCGCTCCAGATATCATTTTGTCCATTTTTCTTTACGTTGGTGCCGTCGGGTTGATAAAGCTGAAAAAATACGGGTTTGTGGCATCCTTGGTGGCCATGGGCATGTGGCTTTTTGATTCACTCTTTGTATTAGGCATCACAAAGTCTATCACGTTAAATATAGTAGTACTCAGCCTGTTATTTGCCTTTTTTACGATTGTTTATCTTTGGATAAAGAAGGAACTTTTTTGGGGTCAGACTTGCATAACTTGAATAACTTTCATAAGTTATAACAAAAATATAGAATAGAATGCTAAGTACCCAAAAAATAATAAAAGTTATTAAAGTTTAACCTCAATGATTCAGACGGGTATAT